>WRIP01000243.1 GCA_009782665.1 Oscillospiraceae bacterium | reverse complement strand
AAACTGACCGGTGTTTATAGGTGTTTGGGAGTAATTTGACCAACAATATGGAGATATATTACTCACTAGCCCGGATGTTAAGATGGTTCATTTGCCGGATTTGATTATATCAAGAATAGCTGAAAAAAACAATTTCATTTCGGGCTTCTAATCAGGGACCTGGTCTTTAGCTAGCAATGAAACTTAACCAAAACGTTATCTGATGCGAAGTATATACTCATATATCAAAGAAAGCGAAAGTATACTTAAATAACACCAACAAGAGATATATTACCGAGTTCTGATACATTTACAACCGCAGTATTATTGTATAGAATATGCTAAGAGACTGGTCGACCTGATGTTCCACGTGGAACATCAACATAGAGTCTAATTAACACCGTTACTAAGATATATGAGATACATAAGCAAATGTTCCACGTGGAACATATATAAGGAGCAAACTCTTGGGCAAGATAATATCTGTGGTAAACCAAAAAGGCGGGGTCGGAAAAACAACAACAGCAGTAAATCTCGTAGCTTCATTAGGGGCTTTAGGATGCAAGGTCCTGCTCATAGATATAGATCCACAGGGAAATGCAACCAGTGGGATTGGGATTAATAAACGTACAGTGAGACACTCGGCATATAACCTCATAATCGGCGAAGCCAGATTTGAAGATACTTTAATGTCAACTGCATATCAGAATCTGTCCATAATCCCCTCACACATAGATTTAGCAGGGGCAGAAATAGAGTTGGTGCCGATAGACAGGCGTGAATACAAACTCAGAGATGCCATCATGACGCATAAGTCAGAATTTGACTATATCTTTATCGATTGCCCTCCCTCATTGGGACTGCTTACGCTAAACGGACTTACTGCCTGTGATACGATACTGATACCGATTCAATGTGAGTACTATGCACTTGAGGGATTATCACAGTTGATGTCGACAGTACGTCAAGTTAAAAGACTATACAATCCGAGAATCGAACTGGAAGGAGTTCTAATCACCATGTTCGACTCGAGATTGAACCTTACGGTTCAGGTAGCAGATGAAGTGAAGAAGCATTTCCCCAAGAAGGTATATTCAACCGCAATTCCGAGAAATGTGAGGATATCAGAAGCGCCAAGCTATGGGAGACCGGTACGTTACTATGATAGCGGATCCAAAGGCAGTAATGCATATGATGATCTGGCAAAAGAGATAATCGAACAGAATAAGCGAGCGGAGGCAGACTAATGGCGGTTCAGAGAGGGTTAGGGAAAGGACTGGATGCACTATTCTCAGATTATAGCATCGAGAATTCAGCTGAAATAGCAATGGCAGAGATAGAACCCGATCGTCATCAACCCAGAAAGGTGTTTAATGAGGAATCCTTACGTGAGTTAGCAGATTCTATAGCTGAACACGGGGTACTGCAACCGATTTTACTCCGACCCATTCCTGATGATGGATACCGAATTGTTGCTGGAGAACGACGGTTTCGTGCGGCACATCTGGCTGGATTGACCACAATCCCCGCTATAGTCAGAGATTTTAGTGAACAGGAAGCTATTGAGGCTGCACTGGTAGAAAATCTCCAACGAGAGAACCTCAATCCGATTGAAGAGGCTGATGGATACCAAACGTTATTGAACCAATCAGGATTAACGCAAGAAGAGGTAGCCAAAAGGGTTGGGAAATCGCGATCATCCGTGACTAACTCGTTGAGATTACTCACATTGACTCCCCATGCACTCGAGTTGATACGACAGGGAACTCTCACAGCAGGGCATGCAAAGGCTTTACTTGCAATTGATAGAGATAAGATAGATTCAATTGCCGACCGAATAGTTGTAGAAGGTTTATCTGTGCGTGAAGTTGAACGGTTAGCACAAAAGAAACCTAAGCAGCATAAAATAAACCTCCCGGATACAAAGGATACAATTGCAAGGGAGGCAGAGTTAGCTTTGAGAAATGCGTTAGGTGTCGAGGTGTATGTAAAGTACTCGGCAGGTAAAGGAAATATATCTATAAATTTCTACTCTCAAGAGCAACTCTTGGAGTTTGTAAATATGCTAGGTGAGAAAAATAGAGGTTAATAGAGTTAAAGAGACTGATGTAGTTAACACAGAGAAATTTCCTGTTGGAGGGAAACTATGATAGATATAAGAAGAATAAGAGATAATCCTCAAGAGATTATCGATAAGCTGACTAAACGGGTAGATACCGGGTATGCCGATGAGATTCATAAGATAGTTGAACTTGACTCTACCCGGAGGAATCTGTTAGCTGAGGCAAATGATATGAAGGCAGAGCGAAACGCTGTCAGTAAACAGATACCTAAGTTGAAGAGTGAAGGTAAGGATGTTGAATCGGTGATGATATCCATGCGAGCACTCGGAGATAAAATTGAGATACTTCAAGCCAATCTCGTACAGATTGAGGAGCAGTTGCATGAATATATCATCTCTTTACCAAATTTACCAGATGATGATTTAGTAAAAGGAGGAAAAGAGAATAACCTCACCGTTTCGGTATTCGGAG
>WRIP01000242.1 GCA_009782665.1 Oscillospiraceae bacterium | reverse complement strand
GCATGGCTTTACGGCTTAAACGGAAAGAATTTTGTAAAGACCATAACCTCACTCGCGCGCGACAGAGGTTACCTAAATGTGGTAAATGATCAGACCGGTAATCCGACTAATGCTGCCGACCTGGCTCATCATCTACTGAAACTAGCATTAACCGAAGAAAATGGTATCTTTCATTGTACCAATAATGGGATCTGTTCCTGGTATGACTTCACGGTTGAAATTATGAAATTGACCGGAATCGCTGCCGAGGTGGTACCCTGTACCACCGAGGAGTTTCCTAGACCAGCCGCAAGACCTGCTTATTCCGCTCTCGACAACCTAAGGCTAAGACAGACAGTTGGTGATGAGATGCGAAGCTGGCAGGACGCCATTCATGACTATATCGATGAACTAAACAAAGGATAAACAAAGGAGTACAATATGGAAAAGATATTGGTGACCGGAGGAGCAGGGTTCATAGGCAGTAATTTCATTATCTACATGTTGAAACAGTATGAAAATATATTGATTGTCAATCTCGATGCCCTGACATACTGCGGCAATCTAGAAAACTTAAGTGAAGTCGAAGATGACCCTAGGTATCACTTCGTCAAAGGAAGCGTAACCGATTCGGTATTATTGGAACAACTATTCATTGAATATGAGTTTGACAAGGTCGTCAACTTTGCAGCAGAATCGCATGTGGACCGAGCGATATTGAACCCGAATATTTTTATCGAGACAAATGTACTCGGTACCGCAGCCTTACTCGCGGCTGCAAGACAGAGTTGGGAAAAAGATTCTGTCTATCTACCAGGAGTTAAGTTTGTACAGATCTCAACTGATGAAGTATATGGATCGTTAGGAGCAACCGGTTTTTTCCTAGAAACCACACCACTCGATCCTCACAGTCCCTATTCCGCATCAAAAGCATCTGCGGATCTGTTGGTAAAATCCTACTTCGATACATATCAGATGCCGATAAATATTACCCGATGCAGCAACAACTACGGACCCTATCAATTCCCAGAAAAGCTCATTCCTTTGATGATTAACAACTGTCTGAACCATAGGTCGCTTCCGGTTTACGGAGACGGATTGCAGGTTCGGGATTGGTTGTATGTGACCGATCATTGTAAAGCAATTGATATGGTGCTAAATGAGGGAATCCCCGGAGAAGTATATAATATAGGTGGACACAATGAGCGGACCAATATTGTTATTGTAAAGACTATTATTGAATATATATCAAAGGTTAAGGATTCGGAAGTAACTGAGCAGCTCATCACCCATGTGGGTGACCGAAAGGGACATGATCGTAGGTACGGAGTGGATCCCACCAAAATTAAGGATGCTTTGGGTTGGTTTCCTGAGACATCCTTCGATGACGGTATCACCCGGACCATCGATTGGTATCTTGAAAACTATGACTGGGTAAAGAGAATAACGAGTGGAGAGTATGAACAGTACTATGAGCATAACTACACCAATCGGTAATATATGTGATATTGAGTTGTTCATGCTTGACATGGACGGAACCATCTATCTCGGAGATAGTCTATTTGATTGTACCATCCCGTTTCTGGATAAACTGAAGGAAAAGAAGATTGATTATCTGTTTCTGACCAACAACTCCTCCAAGGATAAGAAGGAGTATCTCGCTAAACTATCCCGCCTCGGTATCGAGACGGATGCAAAGCAGCTGCTCACCTCAGGGGATGTGACCATCGAGTATATCAAGGAACACTATCCGAACCAGAAGGTATTTTTGGTCGGCACTACAGCGTTGGAACGAGCATTTGCCGAAGCAGGTCTGATTTTATCTGAATATGAGAAGGCAGATCTAGTGGTGGTGGGATTCGATACATCTCTCAACTACGAAAAACTAAACGGAATATATCAGATGGTGATGAAACAGAAGCCGTATCTGTGTACCCATCCCGATATGGTTTGCCCGACCGAAGACGGATATATACCGGATATTGGAGCCACCATCGCATATGTCGAGTCGATAACCGGAAGATTACCAGACAGTATTATAGGAAAACCAAAACGATATATGATAGATGCGGCTGCCGAACGGTTTGATGTATCTCCTGAGCGGATTGCAATGGTGGGTGATCGCCTATATACCGACATCGCAATGGCAGTAGATGCCGGCATTATGTCAATACTGGTTCTGTCGGGGGAGACAAAAGCAGAGGATCTTAAAGATAGTCCTATACAGCCGGTTTTTACCTTCGCGGATCTATCTTCGATTACCAACGAACTGTAGTAGTATTCATAAACAACAGAAAAAGCAGCGATTACTCGCTGCTTTTCTTTTTCTAATGTAAGTTATCCTTGGGAAATTGCTCCAACCGGACAACTGGACTCGCAAGAGCCACAATCGAGGCAATTATCTGCATCGATCTCATACTTCCCCTCACCACTAGAGATAGCAGCTATTGGGCAGCTTGATTCGCAACTTCCACAAGAAATACAGTCATCAGAAATAACATACGCCATATTATCACTCTCCTTCCGTATACATAGATTTGT
>WRIP01000241.1 GCA_009782665.1 Oscillospiraceae bacterium | reverse complement strand
AAAACGCAACTTAATCGAAAATCAACTGATTAAGGTACGTGAAGTAAAAAAAGCTGAAAGAGATATTTACGTTAACACTGCTTTGGAACGGCTGGAAAATGTAGCGGAATATATATACAAAGGAGTTATAAACGGTGGCGATTATTAAAATGAATCGCATCACGCTTCTGGCGCTCAATGAGGATAGGGATAAGCTGTTGAGTACGATGCAGCGTATGGGTTGCGTTGAGGTATCGCCATTATCAGAAGATGAAAAAGAACGATTCATAATACAGAAAAAATCAGAAAGTCCAAGTACAGCTGGGGATTTAGCGAGGCTTTCTTGGACTATAGACAAACTAAGCGTTTTTAACAAGCAAAAAACACCTATGTTCGGAAAGAGACCGTTCATTGATTCGGATATAGAAACATCCGTTTTTAGTAATATGCATACTACGATGGAGAATGTTGCCCGAGCTGAGGAGCTTGAGCGTGAGAACGGAGAAACGCAAAGTTACAAAACGAAACTTCAAATCCTTGCCGGTCAACTTTACCCATGGATAAAACTGGATATACCACTATCAAGAATAATACCAACATCTGCGACATTTCAATTGCTTGGTCAAATAAAGAAAGCAGAGTGGGAGCAAGTCACATCCGAATGGTCTGATCATTTAGTGTATGCAGAGGATGTTTTTACCAAAGGAGATACCCTATATCTGTGGATTATTGGTCATATTATAAACAAAGATTATATTATCAGTGCTCTAAAGACTTTTGGATTTGTATCAGCGCAGTTGGACTATGACAATCAGACTCCTGCACAAAAATACAGTGAGTATATAAGCGAAATTTCAAAATGCGACCAAAGACTAGCCCAAATCCATGAATGTTTTTTAGAGTTATCGGGGCAGTTAACAGAACTTAAAACACTCTATGATCTGATGAGCCTTGAACAGCAGAGAAATGATGTATATGAAAGATCCATTAGGACGGAATCTACGTTCATACTAAGAGGATGGGTTCCCGAAGTCCTAAAAGATAAGGTGACTGAGAAACTTCAGTCAGTATCTCCTGTATGCTCAATAGATATATGTCAGCCATCAGAGGAGGATGAACCCCCTGTAGCACTCATGAACCATCGTGGAGTGTCTCCTTTTGAAAGTGTGGTTTCCGGTTTTGCACTGCCTTCACCGCTGGGTATCGATCCTACTGCAGTGATGGCTCCTTTTTTTGCCTGCTTATTTGGCATGATGGTTTCAGATGCGGGTTACGGGTTGCTCCTCGGTCTGGCGATACCATTATTCATTAAGTTTTACAAACCTTCCGAGTCCAGCAAAAAAATGATGTGGCTCTTGGCAATCGGCGGCTGGTTTACCGTTATTTGGGGATTTATATATAACACATGGTTCGGCGCTCAGCTCGGTTATCGGATTATCGATCCTTTAAAGGATTCGCTAACGGTCATGATGATCAGTATTGGGGTCGGCGCGCTCCATTTATTTACAGGTTTAGGTATGGCAGCTTACATGAATATCAAAAGGGGAAGACCTCTGGATGCGGTATACGATCAACTGAGTTGGTTATTAATAATTCTTGGTGTTGCTGTTATGCTTATTTCCCCTAACCTATCGGTTGCCGGGCAGTATGCGGCTCTTCTTGGCGTGGTTATCGTTTTACTTTTTGCGGGAAGGGACAAACGGAATCCTTTAAAACGCATTACGAGCGGTTTGGGAGCGCTATACGGGATTTCCGGATGGATAGCAGATCTGTTAAGCTATATGCGGTTATTTGGTATGGGTTTGGCAACAGGCGTGATTGGTATGGTCGTTAATCAATTATGCGGTACGGTTTTCCAAAGTGGTATCGTGGGTAAAATGATCGGCGCCGTTTTGTTTGTAGGCGCGCATGCCTTTAACGCGGGTATCAATATTCTTGGCGCATATGTCCACTCATGTCGTCTCCAATATATAGAATTTTTTGGAAAATTCTATGAAGAAGGCGGGCGACCATTCAAACCGTTGAATACGAGTACGCGCTATGTTTACTATAGATAAATAATGGTGATATTAGAGGAGGTTTCTGGTATGGATATCAGTATCGGACAAATTCTGGCTTTGGTCGCAGCCGCACTCTCTGTTTTTCTGGCCGGCATAGGTTCCAGCAAAGGTGTGGGTCTTTCAGGTGAGACATCAGCGGGCGTATCTACTGAGAATCCCGAGGTATCTTCAAAACTGCTCATTTTGCAACTGCTACCTGCCACGCAAGGCATTTATGGTTTTCTGATAGCTGTTATAGTGCTGATTAATACTAATGTACTGGGCGGTGCCATGCTTTCCGTTTCATTTGAACAGGGGTTGGCATATATTGCAAGCGTGTTGCCTGTAGGTATAGTAGGGTATTATTCGGCTATCAGACAAGGTAGAGTGGCCGCCGCTGCCATGTTAATGACGGGACAAAAACCGGAGATGAGCGGAAAAGGTATTACTATGACTGTTATGGTCGAAACATATGCTGTTTTATCGCTGCTCGTTTCATTTTTG
>WRIP01000240.1 GCA_009782665.1 Oscillospiraceae bacterium | reverse complement strand
AGATCCCTGGTGACTCCACCAATGTTGATCTGATGAAACTTTCTGTCCATAGTATCTCCTACCTCACTTTCCTAACACATGGCAAGAGAGAGTCTCTTACCACCTAAAAGATGAAAATGCAGATGGTTTATCGTTTGTCCGGCATTCTTGCCCACATTGCTGATTACTCGATACCCATCTTCTAACTTAAGGTCTTTAGCAATTACTGCAATGGCTTCAAAGATGTCCGACAGTAGCTGACTGTTTGATTTGTCTATAGCAGCCACGCTTTCAATATGCGATTTGGTGACTACTATGATATGAACCGGTGCAGCAGGGTTAATGTCCCAGAATGCCAGTACATTATCATCTTCAAAAACCTTTCTTGACGGTAGTTCGTCTCTTATAATTTTACAGAAAATACAGTCTTCCATAGTTCTCCTCCTACTTCCTTATCATTTCCCTCAGTATATCACCTGCAGCTGCCAGTGCGGTATCAACCAACTCAGTGTTTCCGGCACCTGCCATAGCAAAATCATTGCGTCCACCCCCCGAACCTCCTGTTAGAGCGGATACCTGTTTGACTAAAGCTCCTGCGTTCACACCCGCTTCAACAGCCTCTTTTCCACATGATACAACAAAGGTTACCTTACCTTCAAATTCTGATGCGATAATGGTCACCGAGTTCGCGATATTTCTTTTTATCTCATCGACGGTACTGCGCGCAGTAGCTGTATCTAGATTGGTCAGTTTTGCTACCCTTAGTTCTAAACCATCGATATCGGTAAATGATGATAGCATATCCCCAACAGCGGTTTTCGCATTGGATTCTTTGAGCGTCTTTATCTGTTTTTCATAATCCTGTAGGGTTTCACCAAGAGATGCAGTACGTCTGACGATATCCGTAACACTGTTGGTTTTGAGCATCTCAGCGACCTCGTTTAGAATTTGTTCTCTGGAATATATGAACTCCATCACACCGATTCCGGTTGTGGCCTCTATTCTGCGAATACCGGCTGCTACCGAACCTTCTGAATAGATCTTGAAAAGACCTAGCGAAGATGTTGAGTCTACATGAGTACCTCCACAAAATTCCACCGAACAGTCTCCTATCGATACAACCCGTACGACATCGGCGTACTTTTCACCGAACAGAGCCATGGCTCCTAATTGCTTTGCTTCTTCTAGTGGCATTTCAGCTATATCGACTCCTAGACCATCTAGAATTTTTGAGTTGACATACTCTTCTAGTTGTTTGAGCTGTTCGGAAGTAACAGCTTCAAAATGTGAGAAGTCGAAACGTAACCGTTTATCATCGACGTATGATCCCGATTGGTGTACATGTTCACCTAAAATATCTCGAAGAGCTGCTTGTAGCAGATGGGTTCCGGTGTGATTCCTCATGATACCATTGCGATTTATTGTATCCACTTCTGCAGTTACGGTATCTCCTACCGTTATTACTCCGTTGGTGACAGTGCCGATATGTAGAAAATATCCTTCATGATTTTTCCTGCAATCATTAATGGTAATGGTTACCATAGAGCTTCGAATCGTACCGATATCTCCTACCTGGCCTCCGCTTTCGGCATAGAAGGGTGTTTTATCGAGTACGATAATGACCTCATCGCCGCCCGAGGCGGTTTCTACTGTCTCACCGTCAGACAGCATATGTAGGACCTTTGCTGTGCATATCATCTCGGTGTATCCCGTGAATTCGCTTTGTGTCAGATCTAAATCGCTGTATATATCTTCTTCCCAGCTGATTTCATCTTTAGACTTTCTTTCCTGTCTGGCTCTAGTACGTTGGAGCTCCATCAGTTCGTTGTATCTATCGATATCTGCGGTATATCCGCGTTCCTCGAGTATCTCACAGGTTAGGTCAACTGGAAAACCGAAGGTATCATAGAGTTTGAAGATGATATCTCCCTCTACGGGTATATTAGGATTTGTGTCAGGAGATTCGATTATACTCGTGAGCAGCCCGTAGCCTTGATCAATAGTGCTTTCGAATCGATCTTCTTCTGACTTTATTACCCGACGGATATACTCTCGGCGTTCTCCGAGATAACCGTATGCTGAGAGATTCTCGTCTATAACGGTGTCGCACAATTCAAACAGGAATGGTTTGTTTACCCCTAACAGTCTACCATGTCTTGCAGCTCTTCGCAGCAGTCTGCGTAGGACATATCCTCTACCTTCGTTCGAAGGACCTACTCCATCACCGATCATAAAGACAGTGCTGCGGATATGGTCGGTTATGACTCGTAACGATACATCGGTTTTCTCGTCCTTCCCGTATTCCTGTTTCGAAATCTCCTCAGCGTGTTTCATTATACGGCGGATGGTATCAACCTCGAAGAGGTTATCAACACCCTGCATGATACAGGCTATTCGCTCTAGTCCCATTCCTGTATCGATATTGCCATGTTCCATCAGTTCATAGTTGCCGTTTCCGTCAGAAATGTACTGTGTGAAGACTAGATTCCAGAACTCTACATAACGATCACAGTCGCATCCCGGAGCACAATCACTACTACCGCAGGAATATTCCTCACCG
>WRIP01000239.1 GCA_009782665.1 Oscillospiraceae bacterium | reverse complement strand
ATTCGTAAGAAAGATTAATCGAAGCATTTACAAAGCAAACCAACTTAAATATGGTAGATGGAAAGTTAATAAAGCACCTTACGAAGTTTTAGGATACAGATTATTTGACAAGGTCAAAGCAGAAGGTGAAGAGTGGTATATATTTGGAAGAAGAAACACTGGATATTTTGATTTACGAGATCTCACTGGCAGCAAACTAAATAAAGGCAGTTATTCATATAAGAAAACGATATTATTAGAAAGAAACAAAACATTATTAACAGAAAGGAGAAAGCACATTCCTCCCCCACTTTCAGAAGTAGGGGTATCCTGTGCATAAGTTCGATGAAGTATGTATAAGGTGAGAAATTTAGTTCTTGCAGTATTTTCGGTGTTGGCATTATCTTTTGCAGCGTTTTTTGCAGTAAAAACCCCGGTAAAAGAAAAGAAATCCGCATTGACGGAGAAAACTATCGTTGAGTTACCACAACCTGAACCAGCTGAGGAGTTGTCGCTGCTTGAGTCTCTCTTACTTTCGAACCCCGACACTATCGGGTTTCTGTCGATTGTAGATACCGAGATAGGCAGTGTCGTGGTACAGACCGAGAATAATCGTTTCTACCAGCTACATGACTTTGAAGGAAATGAAAACGCTACCGGATGCACCTATGCTGCATACGGTAGCGATGTATTGTCGGACAATATGCCGGTTTTCGGTAATGGGAAAGATTCAGGACAGCTAGGTTTCGTCCAGAATTATCTAGAGCAGGAATACTTTGAGCAAAACCGAATTCTCTGTTTTGAAGATATAGGTGGACAGCTGACCGAATACCTAGTGATAGCCGTTTGCTTTGCAGATGAGCAGGAAACTGACGGTGTATATAGGCTCAGCCTCATACAGGAATTTGAGGATGAACAACAGTTTTTTGATTTTGCTGTGAGCGTCAAGATACACAGCGTATTCCATGCTGACACTATGCTTACACAAGATGACAGTTACCTAACTGTTATATCTTCGATAGATAGCTGGGAAGGTGCAGCTATGATGATAGTCGCGGTAAAGACTAAGAATCTGCAAACACTCAGTGATACCGTGGAAAGAAATGATAATGCGGTGTATCCCTCGAATTGGTATTCTCTTAACGAAACAAAGAATAGTATAGATGTTGAGAAGGAAACCGCTAGATGGCTCAGATGGTTGGGGGTGGAACTGCCTGAAGAGGAGTTAGAATCGGAACTGCCTGAAGTATATGTACCTACAGTTGACGATACCGAAGCTGAGGAGATAATCGGCAATCCGGTAGATACTAGCGAGGGTACCGGAACATCGGGACCTTCATCCGGAGGTGGTAGTAGCGGATCGGTGATTTCCGAGACGGGAACTATTACTGTTACCAGTGCTAGCACTGGTAAGAAAATCTCAGGGACCCCGCTGGAAATAGTGAGTATGATAGTGGAAGCTGAGGTTGGTTCCTCCTTCCATAATGAAGCGATAAAAGCACAGGCAGTAGCGGTTATTACCTATCTCAAGTACTCATACAAGACATCTGATGCTCCAGTAGTACCATTGCTGTCTGCATCAGTGAAGGTCAAGAACTGTGTAGCAGAGGTAATTGATATTGCGATGTACTATAATGGGAGCATTATCTACTCCCCCTACTGTTCTTCGATGGCAGGAAGAAGCAATGGTTGTCATGAAGTTTGGGTACAGAATCTACCGTATTTAGTCTCGGTAGAGAGTAGGTATGACTATACGATATCAGGATTCTCAAAAACCTATACATATACCACCAAAGAGATGAAGAAGATACTAGAAGAGTACTATGAGATAAAGTTATCGGATGATCCGAACAACTGGATAAAAGTACTCGATTACACCTCGGGTGGATATGTCGGCAACATGTCGATTGACGACAAGTATACTACAACCGGTTCTCGTTTCAGAGCTAACTGTATGTATATACGTTCCGCTGCCTTTACCCATGAGTATGACCCAGATAAAGGAATATTTACCATCGTTACCAACGGCTATGGTCATGGTGTCGGGATGAGCCAGTATGGTGCCAATTTCTATGCTGTTAATGAAGGAATGTCATATACCGAGATTCTCAGCCATTACTATACCGGCGTAACCTTTGGTACCGTCTCGTGGTAGTAAGAAAGAAAAAGTATCCATTAAAAACAGATACTATATATCGCATGTATCAGGAAAAGCATATGTTTACAAGACAACAGCTTATTGATTTTTGTTTGGGGTTCCCAGAAAGCTATGAGGACTATCCTTTTAGCGAACTTACCGGCCCCAAATTATGGACTGTTATGCGACACCGAGTGAATAAAAAAGGTTTTGCACATATTTTTGAACGCGAGGATAAACTGTTTATAAATCTTAAGTGTGAACCTCTCGAAGCAGACTTCCTGCGGAGTGTATTTGATGAGGTCACACCTGCCTATCATATGAATAAGAACCATTGGAACTCGGTGGAGATTGGAGGAAAGCTCCCGATAGGTGAACTCGAAAGAATGATTGCGATGAGTTATGACCTAATTAAACCAGTGATACTCAGGGTA
>WRIP01000238.1 GCA_009782665.1 Oscillospiraceae bacterium | reverse complement strand
TGGGAGATTATGATGCACTGGTAAAAATCAATGTATGCGGACTCTGCAACGGTACCGATCTGAGAATTATCGAAGAAGAAGTCTCAGAACACCAACTACTCAAATCCTATCCGACAGTACTGGGACACGAAGCTGCCGGAACAGTTGTAGAATTAGGCTCTAAAGTACGTAATATTTCGGTCGGTGAAAAACATGTATTTGTACGAGGTGGTAGGTTTGAAGGTAGCCGTTATTCTTCCACCCACGGTCAGATGGCAGAGTACGGATTGATAACAGATTTGCTAGCGATGAAAGAGGACGGAGTAGACTCTGCTCGTACTACAAAAATCAATCCAAGCAGGGTACCCGATGATTTCGACATAGTTGACGGCGGAATAATGCTACCGTTATGCGAATGTCTCTCGGCAGTTAAGAATTTCGAGATTGATGAAACTACCGATGTATTGATATATGGTGCAGGTCCTATGGGTCTTGCTATCATGACGTATATGAATATATTAGGTGCCAAGTCGGTCACCGCTATAGATTCAGTCAGTGAGCGTCTCGAAAAAGCACTCACCATAGGGAAGGTAGACAGAGTATTAAACTTCGAAGAGGTTGATGTAGCTAAAGAATTAGATGGACAGCTATTTGAGAGGGTTATAGATGCGGTAGGATTGTCTTCTATCCTAGTTGAAGGATCATATCATCTGAAACCATATGGCAGAATGTGTTCGCTGGGAGTACTGAGAAAGAGTGACGCACTTGTGAACCTCACCGAGGTGAGAAACAATACATTAATTCATATGCTTAACTTCCCCTATCAGGAGCATCAATGCTTAGGTGAAAACCTAGAATACATGAAGCAAGGGCTTATCGATCCTAAGAATTACTATTCCCATGTGATGCCGATGGAAGAGGTCGATGAAGCTATTCGGCTTGTCAGAGAGAAGCAGGTGTTAAAAGTGATATTGACGATGTAAAACCTGTTATGTAGAACGAGAATGCTTATTATTTGCACTCTCGAAGTATTTACACACAGATCATTTTCTCACAAAAAAGCGCCCTCGTCAGAGAACGCAGTTCAACGATTGTGTAATAAACGGATTAAAGATGGCTTTACCACAGCCATTTCACATCGTATTTCGGTACATTTTCATCAGCAGATATAAATGTCATATCTTCAGCTATTGCCGTAGCTATAAGCAACCTGTCGAATGGGTCGTGATGATGATATGGTAGTGTTTCGATGAGAAGAACATGATGAGGTTCGAGGGTGAGCAGTTCAAATCCGCTTGCTGCAATTTCATCAAAAAACTCCTCAATGCTGCACAACGTCGTTATTTCCCGGTCAAGACTGCGTTTGATGGCTTCCCATGCCGAAACGGTACTTACAAATATTTCGCTGCTGTTATCGTCTATCGCTGATTTTGCTTTATCGGAGAGTTCTGGACTGTCGATAAATTCCCAAACAGCGGTATATGTGTCAAGTAAATATCGCATCACATATACTCCTTAAAGCCGTCAAGCGGTGCGTCAAAACTGTCCGGCAACGAATATTTATCTTTCCACACACCACGGCGTGATACACGTTTTTGAGGAATGTTGTCTGCCGGGTTCACATAAGAAACCCCCACCACAAAGGGTAGATTATTAGCTTTCACAGCTTGTTTAAGAAACAGATTTACCGCCGTAGATAAATCCAGTCCAATCGACTCAAAAACTTGTTGTGCCTGTGCCTTTAATGCTGCGTCTGTTCTAACGTTTATATTTGCAGTTAACATAACGACACCTCCCATTTATTTTGTTGTATCACAAACGGATTACGATGTTAATACGATAGTTGAGGTTTTCAGGACAAACCGTTTGACATGAAGTATCGTCTGAAGTACATTAAGATCGTATCCGATTTAAAAGCATACACCCCAGATTTTTATATACACCCATTGGTAGAGGATAAGTAATGAAGTATATGACCAAAGTAGCTGCCAAACTAGATGATTTCTTTACAAATACAACTCAAGATTTTTTAGATAGGTAACCCGAGATTTTTTCTAGACATAAAACGATGTCACTTGTCGTTGATGAATTCTCGGCACGTTATTAAGCAGCAAAAGCAATTTCCGCTGAGCTTATACCTGCAAATATAATTTGCATTATGATAGAATGAGATATAGGGTATTAAACATATACTGGTAATTAATCGGAAGGTACGAATTACTAAGCAGCATTGTATTATGAAGTGATATCGATATTTGATAAGAGTTCTTTTGTTAGCGTAGATTATCACAACAAAGCTCCAAGTACACCACAACTTGAAGTGTGAGGCTTTCATTAATGAGCATACTTGCAAATGTATGCGATATATGATACACTATATGGAGAAATACTATGGGTGGGAAAACTAGTGCAGCGTCAAAAAATAAGTATAACAATAAAACATATGATCGTATAATCATTATACCTAAGAAGGCAGGACAAACGCATCAATTTATGGCTATATAAATTGAGGTCTAGACATTGTTTCTTTTTTTTGCTAAGATTGTATTACATAATATGTAATACATGTATTTACGCAGTTTTGTCACTCTCAAAG
>WRIP01000237.1 GCA_009782665.1 Oscillospiraceae bacterium | reverse complement strand
ACTTTTATCTATCGTCCTTGTCGATACTCTGCGCTCTAACCTCACCTCACGAATATAGTTTTCTGAGTTATTTCGTAACATTTCCATGTTCTCTACATCTTCCATCACATTGTAATAATATTCAATCAGGGGATGAGTAATGAACCCAAAATTGTCATGAGAATTTTTCTCGCTTATGTTATAATACTCATGTAAGAAGTGTACCTATGACTAAACTTGAATACACATCTAAAAATGATATGTTGTTCAAAATACTGTTTGTAAAACACCCAGATTTACTGAAACGCCTAGTGGCGACATTGCTCGGTTTACGGTATGAAAGCATAGGGCAGTTTGAAATAAAAAACCCGGAAATTCCGCCGGAAACAATCGGCAGTAAGTTTTGCCGTCTTGACATAAATATGACGGTAGATGGTCGTAGGGTAATTTAGAAATTCAAATCAAAGATGAACATGACTTTGCAGAGCGTTCACTCTATTATTGGGCACGTGAGTATTCGTCCGCACTCGGAGAAGGCGAGGAATATATTGATCTTCCGAAAGTAGTCATAATAAGCATAGTGGATTTTGAATTGTTCGACTACAAAGAATTTCACTCGGAGTATCAGGCGTTGGAGGTTACGCACCATACACCACTTACGGACAGAATGAGCCTACATTATTTTGAGCTTCCTAAACTACCCGAAGGAGTAAGCGCAGATGACAGATTACAGCTTTGGTTGAAGTTATTTGATGCTGAAACGGAAGAAGAGTTAAACCAAATTGAATTATTGGAGGTACCGGATATGCAACAGGTGATACAAGCATACCGTAGCATAACGGCTACGGACGAATTTCGGACATTGGATCGTATTCGTTCCGATGCCCGCCGTAATGAAACGTCGGCTTTGGGTAATACCCGACGCGAAGCTGCTCGTGAAGCTACCGAAATAGCAAATTCTAAGTGGCAGAGTGTAGTCGCTGAAAAAGATACACGTATAGCTGAAAAAGATACACGTATAGCTGAAAAAGATACACGTATAGCTGAATTGGAAACACAACTCGCAAAGTACCTAAGCAATTAAGACACTATATATGGTTCAACGCAGCAGATTATTTTCGCTGCACTTTTTAATGCTTCTTTCGGTTTATATCCATCACCCCCTGCTGGTACCGTACACTCTAACCTCACCTCACGTATACAGTTTTCCGAGTCACGTTGGAACGTTGCCACACACTCCTCATCAAAAGCTTGACAAAAATCTCAAACTGTCTATACTTTAGATTATTAAAACCGTTGATTAAGAATAGTAACACCGATTCGGACTGTTTAGAGAGCTGTTATTTGGTGGAAATACAGTACAGGACATCATTGTGAATGGTCTTATGAGGGCGATGGCGAAATCAAAAGAAACTAGCTGTCGACGGTTATCTCAAACCGTTATCAAATGAGCGTGTATGACGGTACACGAATGAGTGGGCGTTAAGCCAAAAAGGGTGGCACCGCAGAGATATTGCATCTTTGTCCCTTATTAGGGACTGGGGTGTTTTTTTCATTCCTTTCCCAAAAACAAAAGAAAGGAAGTAAAAAATGAAAAACATTCCCTACAGAACATATCTCCCCGAAAGTGAAATACCTCGTAGATGGTATAATCTTCGTGCAGATATGAAGAACAAACCCGCACCACTACTCAATCCCGGTACTCTTCAACCGATGACCAGGGAGGAACTAACCGCAGTATTCTGTGAGAAGTTGGTAGATCAGGAACTCGATGACCATTCCATGTATATCGATATTCCTGAGGAAGTTTACGAGATGTATCGCATTTTTAGGCCGTCACCACTAATTCGTGCATACAACCTCGAAAGAGAACTTCAGACTCCTGCACAGATATATTTCAAGTTTGAAGGTAACAATACCAGCGGCAGTCACAAGCTTAACTCGGCAATAGCTCAAGCGTACTATGCAAAAGAGCAAGGGTTGAAAGGCATAACGAGTGAGACAGGAGCCGGACAGTGGGGTACCGCTCTCTCCGAAGCCTGTGCATATTTCAATCTGCCGTTAACCATCTTCATGGTTAAAGTATCTTACGATCAGAAACCTTTCAGAAAAGAGGTTATGCGTACCTTCGGAACCAATGTCATCGCAAGTCCCAGCGAAACAACAGAAGTTGGTCGCAGGATTCTAGCGGATCATCCGGGTACCGGAGGCAGCTTAGGCTGTGCTATCTCAGAAGCATTAGAGGTTGCACTTGCCAACGATGGTTATCGTTACACACTTGGATCGGTACTGCATCAAATATTGCTTCATCAATCGGTCATAGGGTTGGAAGCAAAGGCTGCACTCGAAATGTATGACATATATCCCGATGTTGTGGTCGGATGCGCAGGAGGCGGTAGCAACCTGGGCGGTCTCATTGCTCCCTTTATGCAGGACAAACTACAGGGTAAAGCATCTCCAAGAATAGTAGCAGTGGAACCGGCTTCCTGTCCGTCTTTGACCCGTGGTCGCTTTGCATATGATTTCTGCGATACCGGTAAGATGACTCCACTAGCTAAGATGTACACATTAGGCTGTGCCTTCATACCTTCTCCGAATCATGCCGGCGGTTTAAGATATCAAG
>WRIP01000236.1 GCA_009782665.1 Oscillospiraceae bacterium | reverse complement strand
TACCTGATACTCACCGTTCTTACGGGTGTTGAGGAAGGTTGCCCATTCCTGAGCTTCAAGCAGTACATCAATTCCGAGTTCTCCCCACATCTGCTGTAATGCCTGAGCAATAAGCGCATGTCCGGTTGATTCGTTATAGATGTATGTGAATGAAGGAACATTTCCATTGGGATAGAGTTTTTCAATAATCGCCTTAGCTTCAGCTAGGTTAGCTTCAAAAGCTTCTGCAGAAGGATCATAGTAATCACCGCCTACATCACGGAATTCTACTCCAGGTACGAAATCGCCGATTCCGGTTGCTACATAAGCGCCGGCATTCTGCTGTCCGCTCTTACCGATGTTTTTGGTTATATAATCTCTATCTATAGCAAGGGTAAGTGCTTTGCGGAATTCAGGATTGTCAAAAGGAGCTACTTCACAGTTATATGAAATATAGTAGGTTCCAAGCTGTCCTGCGATAAAGAAATCACTTCTACCACGTAAAGCTTCAATTTCATCGTTAGGAACGGTATCGATGAATGCAAGCTCTTCTGCCATGTAAGCGGCAAGCATGGCATTATCATCATCCATGAGGACGAATTTAATCTCATCCGGTCCGAGAGCATCATAGTTCCAATAATATTCATTCTTTGCATACTTGATGTGAGAACCGGGTACCCACTCGATCATGGTGTAGGGACCATTACCGACGTATGTATCAACTTTCGTTGCCCATGCATCGCCATTAGACTCAACAATATCTTCCTTTACGGGATAGAAAGTCGGGAACGCGGTCAGTTCAAGGAAGTAAGGGGTACGCGCAATGAGTTTAACTGTCAGTGTTGTTGCATCAACAGCCTCAATTTCGAGTTCGCCATCTTCATATCCTTCAATTGACTCAAACATATACTCATAGTCAGCAGCTAAATCTTCATCAATAGCTCTGTTCCAGGAATATACGAAATCGAAGGCATTAAGTTCTGAACCATCACTCCACTTAAGATCATCACGGAGATGGAAGGTGTAAACCAACCCATCAGCACTAATATCAACACTTTCGGCAGCCCCGGGAATGGGGGTACCATTCTCATCTAAGGAATATAGACCTTCAAATGCATGAATTATGAGTGTTGCTCCGTCAACCGCAGAGTTAAGTGCTGGATCTATGGTATCGGGATCGGGACCTACATTTACTACCAACTCCCAGAGATCATCATCAGCTGAAGCGGATGGTGTAGAGGGTGTGGAAGTAGAAGGTGAACTAGTCGGTTTGTTATCACTTGAATCGGTGGTTTTACACGAAACTAATGAGAAAACCGATAATACTATTAGCAGTATAGCTAATATTTTCTTCATCATATTTTTCCTCCTAAAAAAATATATGTAAAGCATTCAAATTATGCTAAACAAACAATATCAGTTGAGATGACATGCCACAAAATGATTCGAGGATACTTCTTTGAGTTCCGGTTCCTCTATTGTGCATTGCTCTGTAGCATAGGGACAACGTGTTCTGAATCGGCAACCACTCGGTGGGTTAAGCGGACTGGGTACATCACCATGTATGATAATACGCTGTTTAGCTTTTGCCGCATCGGGATCGGGGACCGGGATTGCTGATACTAAGGATTTGGTATATGGATGAACACTATTGAATATGAGTTCATTACTCTCAGCTAATTCCACGACCTTGCCGAGATACATAACTCCAATACGTCGGGATATATGTTTGACTACCGATAGGTCATGTGCAATGAACAGATAGGTTAAATCTTCATTCTTTTGAAGATCTTCAAACATATTGATTATCTGAGCTTGGATAGATACGTCAAGTGCAGATACAGGTTCATCACATACGATGAACTCAGGATTGACCGCTAGTGCTCTTGCAATACCTATTCTCTGTCGTTGTCCACCGGAAAACTCATGAGGATATCGGTTTGAGTGCTCAGAATTGAGACCTACTCGTGTTAAGAGTTCATAGATCATCTCTTTTCGCTCTTTTGAGTTGGTGGCTAGATGATGTATATCAATAGCCTCTCCTACGATATCTCCTACTGTCATACGTGGGTCTAGACTGGCGTACGGGTCTTGAAATACAATCTGCATCTTACGACGATAAGGCTTAACATCAACCTTAGTGATGTTTTCACCGTTATAGAATATCTCACCTGAGGTCGGTTCATACAGACGTATTAAAGCTCTACCGTAGGTAGTTTTTCCGCAACCGGATTCACCGACCAGGCCTAGAGTTTCACCTTTATCAATATATAAGCTGACGCCATCTACTGCCTTGACGAACTGACGTCTTGTGCCGAAATTGGTAGCAGGAAAATAATGCTTAAGATCAATTGTCTCGATGAATCTCTTATTATCACTCATGGGGATGTCCCTCCCCTGTCATCTCGATAGAGGATTTGTAAGAAAGCCAACAAGAACTGTAATGATCTTCAGATATTTTTACCTTAGGTGGAGAGCGTTTAAGACAAATCTTCATGCAACTCTCGCATCTTGCGGCAAAAGCACAACCTTTCGGTAAGTTTAACATATCTACAGGTACTCCGGGAATTGGTATCAGTCTCTTATTCTCTGTAGAATCCAATTTAGGAACACTGTTCAGAAGTCCCT
>WRIP01000235.1 GCA_009782665.1 Oscillospiraceae bacterium | reverse complement strand
TCCTAATGTGGGTAAATCCACATTACTCTCGGTAGTCAGTAGAGCCAATCCGAAAATTGCTAACTATCACTTCACGACACTAGTCCCATTATTGGGGTTGGTTTCATTGGGTGAAGAACGCTCCTTTGTTATGGCAGATATCCCTGGATTAATTGAAGGGGCATCCAAAGGGGTAGGCTTGGGATATGATTTTCTAAGACATATAGACAGATGTCGTATGCTGGTACATGTAGTGGATGTATCGGGCATCGAAGGACGTGATCCTAAACAGGATTTTGAGATTATCAGTAATGAACTGGCGAGTTTCAGCCAGACATTGGCTCAGCGTCCAACCATTGTGGTAGGAAATAAGTCTGATATTGTTGATGAAGCTCAACAAGAGAGTTTCCGTGAGTATATAGAAAACAAGGGATACAAATACTTTTCGGTCAGTGCTGTTACCAGAAAAGGAATTGATATACTGCTGAATAACATATATACTGAGTTAGTAAAGCTTCCACCGGTTGTTGTATATGAACCAGACTACATAAAACCCGAACCCATCGCGAAAAATAGCTTTACCATCGAACAGGAAGATGACAACTTCTATATCGATGCAGTGTGGTTGGAAAAGATTCTCGCGACTACTAATGTGAATGATTATGAATCGCTGCAGTATTTTCAAAGGGTCATTACCGATAGCGGTATCGTAGATAAGCTACTAGAAATGGGAGCCAAACAGGATGACACGATACATATAGGGGAATACCAGTTCGACTATATAGAATAATCCAAACCAAGGAGAATAATTTGCTCGAAAAAAACGAACTTAAGCAGAAGAGTATACTGTCACTGGCATATTTAGGAGATGCGGTATATGAGCTTCTCGTCAGGGAGTACCTGGCAGTACATTCAAATAATCCCCCTGCGAGACTTCATCAGATTACTACAATGATAGTGTGTTCTCAGGCTCAAAGTGAGGCACTAGCACTTATTGAATCGATGTTGACCGAGGAGGAAGCAGCTATCGTCAAGAGAGGGAGAAACTCCTCGAAAGCTATGATCCCCAAAAACTCCACTCCTAGATTCTATCGTGCAGCAACCGCACTCGAAGCGTTGTTCGGGTATCTGGAGCTAATCGATAATCAAAAAAGGATTAAGCAATTGTTTCAGGTAATTTTGAATAAACAGATACTATCATATATAGAACTGAACACTAAGGAACAGGGAAACGTCGAAAGGAGTTAGTATGTCCGGTCATTCGAAATGGAGCACCATAAAGCGAAAGAAAGAAAAGACTGATGCACAAAGGGCTAAGGTTTTTACCAAGGTCGGTCGTGAAATCGCAGTAGCGGTACGTGAAGGTGGACCCGACCCTGCGAATAATGGAAAGCTCAGAGACGCTATTGCTAAAGCTAAGGCAGCTAACGTACCCGCAGATAACATCGAGAGAACAATCAAGAAATCAGCTGTAGATAAAGCGGAGTACGAGACTATAGTATATGAAGGGTATTCGGTAGGTGGTATTGCGGTTATGGTTGAAACCTTAACCGATAACCGAAATCGAACCGCTTCAGATATCCGGTATTATTTCGATAAGCATAAAGGAAATCTCGGTACCTCGGGTTGCGTTTCCTTCATGTTCACACAGAAAGGTTCCATCGTCATTGAGCTCGGTGATATATCTCAAGACACAATCATGGAGGATTGTTTCGAGTCTGGTGCGCTTGATGTTGAGTTTGATGGCGAGATTGCAGAGATCACCACTGCTTCAGAGGACCTCAGAACACTCAGAGAATATTTCGAGCAGAAGGGATATACTTTCCTGTCGGTAGAAAATGTATTTGAAGCCTCTAACTATATAACCATCGATGATGCTGAACAATTGAAGCTCATCAGTTTGTTATTTGAACGATTCGACGATAATGAAGATGTACAAAACTACTGGCATAATCTGGCGAATATTGAGGATCTGCCATAGTACATATCAGAGGAATAGTATATGGATATTACCATACGCCCACTGACAAAAGACAACTGTGATGATTTTTTTGATTTCTTTGAGAATCGGGCTTTTACCGATGACTCTCCCTATCGTTGTTACTGTCAGGTATATCAGATGACCAAGGAGCAGTACCGAGCTGCATATGATAATGCTAAACCTGACGAACTTGGGATTATCTCAAGAGAGATTGCAAAGCAACAGATACTAACAGGTGTGATGCGAGGATATCTTGCATATGATAGAGAAAAAGCAATCGGGTGGTGTAATGTAAACGACCGAGCGTTCTATCCACAGGATTCACAGTATGATACACCTTTTCATGCTTCGGCA
Organism: Oscillospiraceae bacterium; assembly: GCA_009782665.1. GTDB lineage: Bacteria > Bacillota > Clostridia > Oscillospirales > Ruminococcaceae > WRIP01. The sequence continues at coordinate 310 of WRIP01000235.1, read as the reverse complement.
GACAAGAAGGAGAAAGCTATAGTTTGTTTTGAAATCGCCCCGACCCATCGCATGAAAGGTGTAGCGACAGCTCTTTTACAGCGTGCAATGGAAGATGCTAAAGAGGAAGGGTATTGTGCGATTGAAGGATATCCAGTTATCCGTCAGCAACGATTCGAATGGGATCACGCAGGACCTTTACGACTTTATGAAAAGAATGGGTTTACCATTCACAGTCAAAAAGATGAATCTATAGTGATGAGAAAAGAACTATCTTTTCCAGCTTAACCAGGACTGAAGAGAATAGATAAACCCACTACGGTTATTCGCA
>WRIP01000234.1 GCA_009782665.1 Oscillospiraceae bacterium | reverse complement strand
GACATAGCACTGTATCTTGATACCCTCGAGTATCTCAGCGAGTCAAACTATACCGTGTTGTATTCAACCGATAACTACTCTGGAATAGCTGATACCGAGACTCTACATCCGATGAGCGAACATGAAATGAGCTTTCGAAATAGCTCACTGTCTATCTGCTATATACGAGCAACAAAAAACGAGCGACATTGATGTCGCTCGTTTCAGTTAGCTTAGTTAATTTTAGTATGGTGAGAACAATTCGTAACCTATCTCATCTCGACTACAAAGCCCGGTCATGACCGCTTTGTATCTCAATGCTCCATACAGTTCGGCGTATGTTGCTTCGACATATGGGGTTACAAAGACATTACCGATACCGCATCCGGCGAACGTTCCTAGTAGATGCCAACCTATAAAGGATAACCCCAGAACAAAGATGTTCCACTTCTCTCCGTTGGTTGTTCGACTGCTAATCTCGAGTGCTCGCTCTTTTGATATATTGGGATTCTCCGCTATGATATATGGTACCATCCAATACTCAAATGCCTTAATGATACCAGGGATGATAAACAACAATGACCAAAGGAAGACTTGTAGATCCCTAAAGAACATCACCTTCACGGTATTCCAGTACTGACCATTTCTAAACGAAAAGAACAGCTGTCCCAGATCCACTTCACCATATCTACACATGGTCATGTATCTGCACTTACCCACCTGCATTACATTGCCGACAAATATAGATATAGCTGTTGCAAACAGAATTACTATAGCATAGACAACGAATACAATGGAGGAAACAATCGCAATTCCTCCGGCCGTACTTGCACTACCACCTAGTCCTCGTGTGATGGCCGTGCCCATGCCTGATACTACTCCTGAAAATATGCCGGACGCAGCTGAAATACTCATAGATGAGGACGGATTAGAATTTGCTCCCAAGAACGATATTATGAGCAACGCCAGGAAGGTCATCCAATATGTGTTCTTCAGTACTGCCTTTGCTCTGGTTTTTAACGTGATTCGATCCCAATATCCCATCATTTACCTCCTACAACTCCAAACATTATGTATTAGCTACTCATATCATAGGTTATATTTATCAAGTTTTCTTCAATTTATCTCTATCAATTATCCCTTTCGAGCAGATATGTCGCTTCCAGATCGGCGAGATGTAGCTTAACTGCTAAAGGATACTTCTCGAATGCGTTGGATGTAGTGTAACCCCCCATTTTAGCTGATTCATCAAAGCCACCCATATGCCATCGGATGGCTATGGCCTCTGCGGTTCTTAAGCGAATGTAGCGTTCAATTAAGAATACCGATTTCTCACCATGTCCAAACGGAAATTTATCTTCCACCGAGTAGTATGGCACCTTGGTCCATTCTCCAGTTACATCATTCTTTAGGTTACGGGTTGACTCTTTATAGAAACCGGATTTGCATAGATCGTGAAACAAGGCGACTATCGCAATGCTCTCTTCAGATTCTTCTATATTATCAACGTACTTTTGGGTTGATAAAACATCATAGACATTGAGTGAATGTCTGACTAAGCCTTCTCTGAAGGAGTAGTGAAAGCGAGTACTTGCCGGAGCCGTATAGAAATCAGTGGTATTCAGCCAATCTAGCATAGACTCTATTCCCTCACGGGTAATCTTGTCCCTGCATATCTTTATGAACCTATCTTTGTATTCAGACATTAACTATAGTTCCTCTATATCATTTAGAATTTCTTTGAGTATCTTGGCCTCTTCTCTAGATAATGAGATACCCTTACCCATCTTGGTGTTATCTGGCGCCCAATCACGGATATCCAACTTCGGCTCTCTGTCATTCCAGCTCACCATATTAATCTCCCTGTTCCATCCGCTGGCGCTTGAAGACAGCACTCCTATTTTTTCAGTAACTTCAAACTTAAATTCTGCCATTATCTGTCCTTTCTTTTAGTATATATATTCTACCTGTGACCGATATATGTTGAAATCATAATCACTAGGTTATTGCCGTGAAAAAGAAACTAATACTACATGAGTTCTTTTATGAGCGTATCGCGATTCTTTAGATGAAGATATGACAGCGGTATATCATAGACCGTTTTAGCTCCATAAACACCTTCTAGTGCAAGTCGTGTAGCTGCCCTGGCATAACATACCAACACGCTGGCAGTAAAGACGGCATTGGATTCAAGATCTAGATTGAACTCCATCATATTATGGTTGCCACCGACCGTTCCGGTACTTATGACTGATCCAGCATGAGGCATAGTTGAGTGATTCTCCTTCAGCTGTTGCTCGGTAATGAAGGTAACTGTAGTATCATAATCTCTGAAGTAATCGGGCATGTTCTTTATATTGTTCTCTATCTCAGCTAGATTTGCTCCAGCTTCTGCTACTACGTAGCATTCCCTTAGATGTTTCTGCCTAGTAGTCAGCTCTTTATCATAACCGCTTCTTGCCAGTTCCATTGCTCCGTCTTTGGGTACGGTATATTGAACCGCATTTTTTACCCCTCCTATATGTCGAATGGCATCCGAGTGACCTTGAGAAACTCCTCGACCCCAGAATGTGTTGATCCTACAATCTGGGATGACCGAAGTCATCAGGCATCGCATTATCGAGAACAATCCCGGATCCCAACCTGCCGA
>WRIP01000233.1 GCA_009782665.1 Oscillospiraceae bacterium | reverse complement strand
TATATACCTCCGACCCGTCCTGCGGAGGACATAAACTGATATCGGTTGCTATCGGAAACGATCGGTTAGGCAACTTCGGAATCCACCATGACAATGAGGAGTTTCTGCTTATTGGATCGGACGATGACAAACCATTGTTTCTGCTAATATCATATCTGAGTGTAGACGAACTCAGAGATAAAATAGTCAGTGGCAGTGTAACGGAAGACGACTTCATTTGCTTGAGATGTAAGTTTAATGATCCCGAGGTAAGTTACTTTACCATGCTGAGCGGTGTCGTTCACGGAGAAGCTTCTGTACTAGGAGAAGGAAGAGCTCCAAAATTCTATGTGACTGAACCTACCGATCTCACGACAGAGGTTATCGATCTCTCTTCACTTAATATAACTATTACCTGAGGTAGTTATGAAAAAATACAGTTTTAAGAACGATTACAGTTCCCTTGCTCATTATGAAGTACTCAGTGCATTATCTGAAGCAGTAAAGACACAACATGAAGGGTATTCCGAGGATATCCACTCACAGAATGCAGCAGCACTCATTAAGTGTCGGGTTAATCAGAGTAATGTTGATGTTCACTTCGTCAGTGGGGGGACTATTGCAAATCTCATAGTATTTTCCGCGATATTGCGTCCGCATGAGGCTGTCATAGCCTGCGATAGTGGGCATATTTCAACCCATGAAGCCGGTGCTATCGAAGGCACTGGGCATAAGATATGTACCGTCAGCTCTGTTGACGGAAAGTTGACAGCAGCCCAGATAGAATCGGTGGTCCTAGCTCATACCGATGAACACATGGTAAAACCTAAAGCTGTCTTCATATCTCAATCTACCGAACTCGGCACCGTCTATACGAAATCCGAGCTTTGCGACATATATGCCAGCTGCAGGGCAAATGACCTATATTTATATATAGACGGAGCTAGAATAGCTGCTGCCATAAACAGTCGCGTCTGTGATATGACATATAGTGACATAGCCGAGTCGGTCGATGTTTTCTATTTAGGAGGAACGAAAAACGGTGCATTACTCGGAGAGGCTATCGTCATCTGCAATGATGATTTGAAGAAAGAATTCAGACATATCATCAAACAACGAGGAGGTATGCTCGCAAAAGGAGCTACCATCGGTGTACAGTTTGAAGCTCTATTCAAAAACAATCTGTATGATGATTTAGCGAAACATTCTAATGCGATGGCATATAGATTGGCAGAAGGTATTAAAGAGTTGGGATATGAGTTTTTAGTAGAAGTAGAATCCAATCAGATATTCCCGATTTTCCCAAGCAAAGTAGTAGAGAAACTAATGCAAAACTATGACTTTCATGAATGGGTAAAACTGTCAGATAAAACCGCAATCAGACTCGTCACCTCCTTCGATACACATAAGTCTGTGATTGACGAATTTCTCGATGAACTCTCTTGCTATTCATAGAGCTCTGCTCAGATAAATAATAACGGACAGCAATAATGCTGTCCGTTACTATTTATCTAAGTTCTAATTCTCAATCGACCTGACTACCGAAGAGATAACGATTACCAAACTATGCCTGAAAACCGGTTTCGTTGATAGTCTCCTTGATCTTATCAATCGATACTAATTCTAAGTCCATCTTGACCGTTACCTGTTTTTTCTTCCATGATGCTTTAACTTTTTTCACACCATCGAGGTTCATCAGTGCTTGCTGTACTGCCATTTCACAATGAGGACAGGACATTCCCTCCACCGCAATAATTTGTTTTTCCATTTTATTCTCCTCTTTTTGTATATATTCTTTTAGTGTCTTAGGGCTTAGATCAGAATAAAGGGAAAGAGAAGAGATAAAACTGTTCACTACTTCCCTACCCTGTTCAGATATATTGTTTGGGTTACTCATAGAATTACTCTTCTCCTTGAAAAAAATAGTTTTTGACAAATACAACATATATGTTGTACAATATTGTTATTCGGAGGAATCATTGTATGCGGGTACACAATTATGAAACATCTGGTGGTAAAGACTTAATAATGGATTATATAAAGAATCTTAGTAAACCGGAAGTTATTGATGGGTTGTCAGTATTGGAACATTTTCAGAACAATGAGTTGAATGGGTTAGATATAAAGCAGTGGCAAGGCAAAGTTTGGGAGGTGTACTTTTACAAGCATAACAGAATGTTTTATGTTGTAATTGAAGATTCTGATGTTTATGTACTTCATGCGTGTCGTAAACAGAAAAACAAAACTGAAAGAAGAGATAGTGAAATTGTTATTAAGAGAGCTAAGGGTCTAGAGAATAAATTATCTAGGAAGATATTATAAAGGAGGAAACGATATGCCATTTGTTGAAATCGATGTAAATCAAACAATAAACGATATACTGGATTCAGATGCAGAATTAAAGCAAATGTGGAATGAAAGCAGAACAGAGTATGCTGTTTTAGGAGAATTAGTGAAGCTTCGTAAAGCTCAAGGATTGTCCCAGGTCGAACTTGCAGAGAAAACCGGCAATAAACAACAGGTAATATCAAGAATTGAGAATAAAGAAAATAGTCCAACACTCAAAACTCTCTGCGGTATTCTTGATGTACTAAATTATGATATACAGTTCGTACCAAGAGTACAGGTTTAAAATAACGGTGAAACGAAATGAAAAGTTATGATTTTACAAACG
>WRIP01000232.1 GCA_009782665.1 Oscillospiraceae bacterium | reverse complement strand
TGGTTACTCAGTAGCTTTTCAATGTTTTCGGTAGCCCTAGATATATCCTGAAAGCGTCGGACCGCCTTCAATGTCTTTTGATTATAGCTCTGTAACCCTATTTCTAACTGTATCCGCCCTTTAGGAGCGGCAGCTAGTAACGATAACAAATCTACATCAAACAAGTCGGCTGCTACCTCGAAATGGAAACAACACTCGGTATCAAGCCCTATGACATACTCAAATATCTCCTTGGCTCGTTGCGGATGACAGTTGAAGGTTCGGTCAACAAACTTAATGGTTGAACATCCGGACTGACTGAGCTTATCAATCTGCTGCTTTATCACGTCAAGTGGGAAGTACTTAACCGATTGATCCGAAGACAGACAATAGCTACAACTGAAGGGACACCCTCTTGAACTCTCAATATATGTAATAGAACCCTTTAGATTCGAAAAGTACTCCTCTCCATATGGGTTGATGTAGTCATTGCATATGGTATTCACCGGATTCATATGCGTATTCCCGTCGGTGATATAGCATAACCCGGGAATCAATTTCAGCGCGTCACCATCTGCCTCTTCGATAGCATCTACTAACGCTGCAATTGAGTATTCACCCTCTCCACGCAGCACAAAATCCGCTCGATGGTTAAGCCAGTACTCTGCATTAGAGCCGGCTTCGGGTCCCCCTAAGAGTATTGTCACCTTTGGCAATCGTTGTCTCAGTTTTTCTATCAGTTCCGGCAGCATCCGTATGTTCCAGATATATGTTGAGATACCGACCAGATCAGGCTCAGAGTTGACTACCCGTTCGACAATGCTCTCTAGATTCTGGTTGATGGTAGCTTCGACAACCAAACAGTCATGCGAATGCAACGCAAACTGCTTCAACCCTCCCAGCAGATACCAAACCGAGAGAGACGAGTGCAGAAATTTGGTGTTTATGGCTAAAAGCGTAAGTTTCATCAGGTCAAGTCTCCCCTCAGACTCTACAAAAATCCATATAAAAATACATACCAATATTGCTATGTTAACACTGTCAAGATAAAAAGAACAGAGAGTCTGTTTGTTGTACAGGGTAATCGCATAAAACACAGATCCTAGCCAAACAAAAAAGAGAAATGATAATGAATTTCAGGATTACGAATATAATAATGTGAATATGCAATCCATAGTATGAGTGATTTACTTAAAATCTGTTCGGAACATAACAATACTAAGACCCCTCATTTTGGGATCTATGCTATCTACATTTTCTCTTAAGCTATATTCTAGTACCAGAAACAAACTCAAAGAGTAACGTACATACTGCATCAAGATTGTTCCGGTAGGTCTCTTTAGCTCTCATAGACTTACCGCTACAATTAGGATCCAGTTGCATAAGATTGTACACTATCCTTCTCATCAACCCTAAGTTTTCAGTCGCGAACCCCTTTCTCGCAGTGCAGCGATCTTCTCTGAATACATCATCCAACACCCAGTGTAAACTGTTCTCAATAGACCAGTGACCTCTGACATAACATGCAAACTCTTCTGCACTCATCTTTCCACTGATAATGTATGTTTCTAACTCCACGGTTGGCTCTTCATCCAGTATCTCACCCTCCTCGTCCCTATGAATCTCCTACCGTTCTCTTTTTTACCATACCTATAGCATTGGCGGTTGACCATTCTTCCTTATCAATACATGATACATCATCAAGTAGGTAGTAGGTTCTACGTTCAAACCTGGCATGTCCAGTATCATAATCTTGAAATATATCTATCTTATCACCCAGCGGAGTTTCAATTACTATACCCTTTGACTCATACTCTTTGGCTAATTTAGATTCATTTTTTTGTCCGGCAATAGTTATCTCCATTTCAAGTAATATATCATTATGCATATTTCGCTGATTGTTCTTTACAGGTGATACATAGTCACCACCCTTTTTAATGATCTTGTTGGTTATATCTTTCTGACATCCGATTGCATCTAGGGTAACAGTGGCACTCTCAAGATTAAGCCAACTCATTAAATCAGGTATACCTTTGATTTCATTTGTTTTCTCATCTATTTTTATCTGTCCAATGCAGATACCTGCTTCTACCATAAATGCATTTACAAGTACAGGAGCCTTCTTCTTATACACTTTCTCGCAAGCTGCACGAACTGCTTTTCCATCTATAGCAATATGATTCCCACGGGTTTGAGAGAGGTCAACTATCCATTGTACGAAGCATTCCATGAACTCTTCTGCTTCTATGATACTGAACACTGCACTAAAAGTGTCATGCGATGGAATACCGTTTTTTAACCCTAATAAATCCGTGAAGTACGCTTCTTTGTATTTAAGTTCAATTGTTAGACAAAATCTGTGTGTCCCCATAAAAGACCAAATACAGTCATGATGAATATATCCAGTAGCTTATGTCTTTTACCTCGATTATCTCTAGGATCTTCAATAACCGAGAATATCGATGCTAACGTGTTGAGGTCTTCATATTTATACTGCATTAATCGTTACCCCCACTTCTTTAAGTATCTTACTCATCTCAGAAGTAACTTCTGATAGCATATCACATTCCTTTGTCTCTACAAGATATATCTCTGACAACTTGCGAAGGGATTCAATAGATATTTTCGTCAGACGCTCATATCTCTTGATCTGTACCGGTAAACTGATATGTAG
>WRIP01000231.1 GCA_009782665.1 Oscillospiraceae bacterium | reverse complement strand
ATACGATACGACCTCTGATCGAAACTCAGACCTCAGTCCCTCAACCGCAAAACAGCTGGTGCTGGGAAAAGAGATAGTTGATGACATGAAGGCTCTCGGGATCGATGATGCCCGACTCACTGATAAAGGAGTCGTTTACGGAACAATTAACGCAACCAAAGGGTATGAAGATAAGCCCTGTATAGGCTTTTTGGCGCATATGGATACCGCTCAGGATATAAGCGGAACTAATGTAGTCCCTCGGATCATAGAAAATTATGATGGAGGAGATGTCGCATACCCGAAGTCGGATATTGTACTCTCACCCAAACAATTTCCACGGTTGAAACAGCATGTTGGCAAGACGCTGATAGTGACCGACGGCAGCACTCTCTTAGGAGCCGATAACAAGGCAGGTATAGTGGAGATACTTGAAGCGGTCGATATACTCCATAAGAACAGTATCCCTCATGGTAAAATCGCTATAGGGTTCACTCCTGATGAAGAGATAGGCAGAGGTGTGGATAACTTCAGTGTATCTGAGTTCGGTGCAGAGTATGCATATACGGTTGATGGTGGCGATATAGAGGAGCTGGAATATGAATGCTTCAATGCAGCTTCGCTTCGAGTAATGGTAAAGGGCTTTAATATACATCCCGGTACCGCTAAAAACCGGATGAAGAATGCTTCACTAATAGCCTTTGAATTCGATAGTATGTTACCGGTTGCCGCACGTCCACAGTTTACCGAAGGATATGAAGGATTCTATCACCTATCGGAGGTGGAAGGAAATGAGGATAGAGCAGAACTCCGATATATCATTCGGGACCATGACAAGGACATCTTCGAGAGTCGTAAGATGCTGGTGGGTCAGATTGCAGATTTCCTCAACTCAAAGTATGGAGACGAAACGGTTACCGTTGAAGTAATCGATAGCTACTACAATATGAGAGAGATAATACAACCGCGTATGTATATTGTCGATAATGCTAAAGCGGCTATGCGTGAGGCGGGGATTGAACCGATTGAAAGACCGATACGAGGAGGAACCGATGGGTCTAGATTGAGCTTCATGGGTTTACCCTGTCCTAATCTACCCAGCGGAGGAGCCAACTATCACGGAATACTTGAATATATTACGGTCGAGGATATGTACAAGGCAACCGACATCATTGTGAACATCATAAAGGGAGTTTAGTCGGAATACTACTGTATGTTTTCTACATACACATATGTTAAATATATCGCTAAATTAGCGAAGATAACAAAATTATTGTCGATGATTGCGCTTTAAAAACCGGTATGGTATACTTCCTCCTAATTATTTGAAACAAGAAATCACATTAATCAAACAGAAAGGAAGAGGTTTATGGCACATTTTTATAGTGAAACATCTCACACATTCAGCGAGTACCTCTTGGTACCGGGATATTCATCCAAGGATTGTATCCCGGATAATGTATCGCTTAAAACACCTGTGGTTAAATTCAGAAAAGGTGAACAACCCGCACTTTCCATGAACATTCCGCTCGTTTCAGCAGTTATGCAGTCGGTGTCAGATAACAGGATGGCTGTAGCGCTAGCAAGAGAGGGCGGGATTTCTTTTATCTATGGATCTCAACCTGTTGCCGAACAGGCAGAGATGGTACGTAAGGTTAAGTCCTACAAGGCGGGGTTTGTCAAAAGTGATTCAAATATACGCCCTGATCAAACCTTGAGAGAGCTGATAGAGCTCAAGAGTCGGACCGGTCACAGTACTACTGCTGTTACCGCAGATGGTTCACCATCGGGTGAACTGGTCGGAATTATTACCAGTAGAGACTACCGAGTCAGCAGACTAAGTCTCGACACTAAAGTCAAAGAGTTCATGACACCGATTGAAGCTATTGTCTATGCTATGGTGGGCATCTCTCTGAGCGAAGCTAATGATATGATTTGGGAATCTAAAATCAATGTACTGCCGGTACTCGACAGTCATCGACGTTTAGATTCTTTTGTATTTCGGAAGGATTACGAGCAGCATAAGGAAAATGCTCTGGAACTGCTAGACAACTCTAAGAGCTATATTGTAGGCGCAGGGATAAACACCAGAGACTTTGAGGAACGGGTACCGGCACTAGTTGAAGCGGGAGCAGATATTCTATGTATTGATTCCTCCGAAGGGTTCACCGAGTGGCAGAAGATAACACTGAAGTTTATCAGGGACAAATACGGAGATTCGGTTAAGGTCGGTGCCGGGAACGTAGTCGACGAGGATGGGTTCAGATTCCTAGCTGATGCCGGAGCCGATTTTGTGAAGGTAGGTATCGGTGGCGGAGCCATATGTACCACTAGAGAGGTAAAAGGCATCGGTCGTGGCCAGGCCACTGCCGTCATAGAGGTTGCTAAAGCCCGAGATGAATACTTCGAGCAGACCGGTATATATGTCCCTATATGTTCTGATGGAGGCATTGTATATGATTATCATCTCGCTTTGGCACTGGCTATGGGTAGTGATTTTTGTATGCTCGGGAGATATTTTGCTCGATTTGATGAATCCCCTGCAGCTCGAGTTATGGTAAACGGTACATACATGAAGGAATACTGGGGAGAAGGTTCTTCTAGAGCTCGTAACTGGCAACGTTACGAACTGTCAAGTGAAAGTAATTTCACCTTTGAAGAAGGGATAGATTCACT
>WRIP01000230.1 GCA_009782665.1 Oscillospiraceae bacterium | reverse complement strand
TATCCTAAGGTTTTTGTAAGCAACACTATTCCTTCCCATCAGAATTGTTTAATCACTTACCGCAGTGTTCAGAACTAGTGGAGTATTCTGAAGTGCCTATATATTCTTAAGTAACGTAGTACTTTAAAAGAACTTAGACTAATCAATAAGGTCTTTTACAAGTCCCCGCTTCTGTAAGCGGTGGGTTATTTACTATTTCTCCTTATGACGAGAGGCCAGTTCAATCATTATATCATCTATCGAGATATCCATCTCGTTCATCAGCACTAGTAGATGGTAACATAGATCCGCAATCTCATATATCGTTTCTGGCTTGGAACCCTTCATCGCAGCAATAATAACCTCGGCATTTTCCTCCCCTACTTTCTTGAGAATCTTTTCAATACCGCTATCAAAGAGATAGTTGGTATAGCTTCCTGCCTTTAAATTGTGTTTTCGGTCAGCTATGATGTCTGCCAGGCATTTGAGGTTAAATGATTTTTCGTTTTCATCAACAAATAACCGATTAAAAAAACAACTCTCGCTGCCGGTATGACAGGCAGGACCATCCTTTATGACCATAATGTGCAGTGTGTCATAGTCACAATCGGTTGTGATTTCTATGACCCTTTGACGATTCCCACTTGTTTCACCCTTACGCCATAGTTGTTCTCTGCTTCTACTGTAGAAACAGGTATACTGTTCCGTCAGTGTAATCTCAAGACTCTGTCGGTTCATATATGCCATCATTAACAGGTCTTTGGTATAAAAATCTGTCACTATCGCGGGAATTAAACCATCGTGGTTAAACACCAACTCTTCAATAGATATCATGTTCTACTCCTTACACATAAACTCATACCCTAATCGAAGTCTCAATCGATCAAGCGTTTAACTATGAAACCTGTATTCCGTTAGCTGCTAGGAAGCTCCTCAGCTCATCTATCTTTACCTCATTATAATGAAACACCGAGGCTGCTAGTGCAGCGGATATATCGGGCAATTCGGTGAACAGTTTCAAAAAGTCTTCCTTTTTACCGGCTCCTCCCGAAGCGATGATGGGTATGTTAACCGCTGCCAGGATTGCTTCGAGCATAGGTAGATCATACCCGCCTTTGACACCGTCCGCATCGATGCTGTTGATGACCGTCTCTCCGGCCCCATCAACTTCACCTTTTTTTACCCAGTCAACCGCATCAATACCGGTATTTATACTTCCGCCACCTCGGAAGATACAGTACCCTCCATCAACGAGTCTTGCATCGATAGCAAGCATGATTTTTTCACTGCCAAAACGTTTAGCCGCTTGAGCTATAAAGCTCGGGTCGTTAATAGCACCGGTATTAATGCTAACTTTAGCTGCACCAAGTGTCAATGCACGCTCTATATCCTCAAGAGAAGCAATAGCTCCGCCCACCGTCAGCGGCAATGTCACACTGGAAGCAACCTTACTGAATAACTCTGCGTCAAAACCTCTTTTTTCGGTAGAGGCAGTAATATCGTAGAAGACCAATTCATCCGCTGACTGCGAGGCATAGTTAACTGCAGCTTCTTGTGGGTCAAGTAGATCTCTCAGATCTAAAAACCTCGTCCCCTTTACTACCCTTCCGCCTTTAATGTCGAGACAGGGTATTATGCGTTTGTTCATCTTTTCTCCTTATTCTTTAGCTATCGAGATAGCTTTTTCTATGTCAATCAATCCGCTGTAGACGGCTTTACCGACTATTGCAGCATACAGTCCCAGCTGTTTCAGCTTAACTATCTCCTCAAGTGAAGATATCCCTCCGGATGCGGTAATACTTATCCCTTGCATCTCGGCCAGCTGTGTATATATCTCATGATTGGTACCTTCCGAAAGACCATCCTTAGAGATATCGGTATATATGATGTATTTTGCTCCCAGTGCTTGCATCACTTTACAAAACTCAATACTATCAACCGAAGTCATCGAGGTCCAACCTTCGATTGCAACCTTTTGGTTCAATGCATCCACCGCAATTGCAATCGCTTCAGGGTAGAGTTTGAGCATTCGCTTGGTGAACTCGGTATCTCTCAGTGCCGAACTGCCGAGTATGACCCGGTCAATACCGTTATGCAGGTACGCTTCTACATCACGTTCGGTTCGAATACCGCCTCCACATTCGATGAAGAGCGGTATATCGCTTGCGATTTTCACAATGATATCTCGATTACTCGGTGTACCCATTCTGGCTCCGTCTAAGTCCACCACATGGAGATGAGAGGCACCTTTTTTTGCAAAATCTTTAGCGACTTCATAGGAGTTATCGGAATACTCGGTAACCTCATTATAGTCTCCCTGTCTTAATCGAACCACCCTGCCGTTTAGTATATCTATAGCTGGGAATATATACATACCGTTATATTCCCTTCAGTATTCCCTTGGTCGAAGGGATGTTGTCTTTTGTATTGCCGTCGACAGCAACCGCTATCTTTAGAGCTCTAGCAACACCTTTGAACATCGCCTCGATTATATGATGTGAATTGGTTCCGGCTAATGTGTCGATATGGAGGGTGATAGCTGAAGTGCGGGTAAAGGAACTAAAGAACTCCCCGACCAACTCGGTATCAAAGTCGCCTACCCTGTATGAAGGAATATTAAGTCTGCCGAAAAACCCACCTCTTCCGGAGATATCAAGAGAGACTTGCACCAGAGCTTCATCCATCGGTAACAATATTTGCCCGTATCTCACGATACCTC
>WRIP01000229.1 GCA_009782665.1 Oscillospiraceae bacterium | reverse complement strand
CCGATAAAGACTAAATCCTCGTTGATATCTCTAGTGTTATGCAATACTTTTCCCTCCGCAGAATATTTATATTAGTTGCTCGATATATATATATAGTCCCGTCTATCGGGAGCTATGTGTGGATTAACTGTTTGATGGTATAGCTATCGGGTAGATGCATCATATGGTGTCTTGTTAACGGAAGACATAACATACCGCCGAAGGTGAGTCTACCCCAGAAATCCCTAAGAAACAGCGATTCTTTTTGATTGATTAAACACCCTGTTTCTAGTAATCTGTTAAGGTCCACTTCTTCGGCTTTCCTTCTGATATCGGCTGGAGTAAGCTCAGATATTATCTGCCTAGTCCTTAATCCTACCATATTGCGGTAGTTAAGCAGTTCAGCTTTGTTTATCTGTTTACTGAAGCTGATAATATCTTCGTCGGTCATCGCATTAGCAGTATCGGTGACCGGAGTTCCCATGCGCTCTTTAAGCTCATCAGAAAAAACCTGCTCATGTTTTGTCATGAGTAGGTTCCCGACTATATCTTCAATTCGCGATATATGCCAAATATGCCAAGCAATAGTCTCGTCTGTATCTCTAGGCATAACGCAGTAATCCTCATCAGTAAGACCATATATGAGTTGATCAAAAAAAGTATCTTCTGCCAACCCACTTACACTCTTAGAGTGAGTGATAGCATGTATATCAAGTGCCAGTTGCTTTGCAACCCTAAAATATTTAGTAGTTTTCATCATCTTACGCAATAATTCGATTTTTAATCGATAATCATCCAAAAACTGCTCAAGATTTTCCATCTTCATCTACCCTTCATTGATATATTCTTACGAGAATCTAAGTCACTAGTATTATACCATACAATCGATTGATTTTTGAGTGAAAACTATCACTCATCGATGTGAATAATGAGCAGTGAACCATCTTCTACCGATATTTGGCTATCGGTTCCGATGAGTTCATTACTGATACCGAGTGGAAAGCTATCGACTAAGCATGCATCGTCAAGAGTATATTTCAATCCACATATATCTACTCCGGTTGCTTTTTCCCCGACTGTGAATACAGAGACAGTCCCTTTTTGGTTGCTATTAAACTTGAGCCATGTATCAGATATGACGGTCATTCGAGTCTTCCCGTCTATGAGCCATCCCGAGGCACCATGTAAAGATAGATATTTCAGTGTTTGGATGTTAGAGTAGGTATGATCCACCCGACCTCCTAAGGCTCCGAAGATACGAAAATCTCGATATCCCTGTTCCAGTCCATATTTAACAGCCAGCATCAGGTCGGTGTCATCCTTATTGCTATCATAAGGGATGACATTATCGAGGTTGGGAATATATCCAAGTGAATCAAAATCACCAATTACCACATCCGGGGTTATCTCTAATCTCTTCAGATGGATAAGGCCTCCGTCTGCGGCGATAACTAAAGAATGTGCCTCTATATCAATTTTGGTATGTTCATCTAAAGTAGACGCTCCAAAAATGCAGCAAATGGGATTCATAAGAGGTCCTTTCTTGATTGTGAAATCTATGAGAAGGGCTTTGTTCTTATCATAAAAGCACCGACCGATTGTAGCGTAATCGCTATAAATTATTAGAGATGTACCGCATGATTGTTAGCTAAACTTGTTTGAACTTTTGTCCCCATACCCTCTTGGCAAAACATGCCGGATGATAATGAGTGCAATCAGCGAGAATACTAGCTCAAAACCCATATATGTCCCGTTATATATGAGGGAGTAGATAACTGCAGATTGCCTTTCGGGAGCATATACACTCCATACAACTATACCTGAAGTGAAGTGACATAAGAAGCGACCGAATATTACAACTGCAGAAGATAAAAAAATACTCTTAGTACCCTTAAACAATCTACTACACAATCCAGCTAACCCGAGCAGTCCAAACGCTATGATATAGTCAAGGAGAATAACGCCGATATATCCCATGAAGCTACCAGTCGGGGGAGGGTAGAAGGAAAACAGCATCTGTAGTAATCCATATGCAACAGAACTAACAAGTGCCCACCTTATTGGATAGTTGAGTGCTATGAAAATTATCGGGACCATACTGCAAAGGGTGACAGTTCCTCCGAAAGGCAATTGTAATATCTTTATGAAGCTCAAAATCGATGCAGTTGCGAGCATTAATGCACATTTTGCGAGTATAATTATATCTTCTCTTTTCATCGAACTAATGCACAGGATACCCCTACTTCTGAAAGTGGGGGAGGAATGTGCTTTCTCCTTTCTGTTAATAGTGTTTTGTTTCTTTCGAGTAATATCGTTTTCTTATATGAATAACTGCTCTTGTTTAGTTTGTTGCCTGTAAGATCTCGTAAATCAAAATATCCAGTATTTCTTCTTCCAAATATATACCACTCTTCACCTTCTGCCTTGACCTTGTCATATAATCTGTACCCTAAAACTTCGTAAGGAGCTTTATTGGCTTTCCATCTACCACCTTTAAGTTGGTTTGCTTTGAATAAACTTCGATTGTTCTTCCTTACGAATTTCTGAATAAATATCTCCTCATTGCGTTTTGCGTTTAGGTTTCCTGTAATGCAATATGCATCAGAACTATGGGATTTTTCAATATTATTACGAATACGGTTGTTTTTAGTTGTATAACCAAATGTCATTTTTACATTAGGATATATCATCTTAAGTCTCTCATAACCCCCATAAAAGTAGTATCTCTAAAACTTTGTCCTCTTTTTTGTTTTAACT
>WRIP01000228.1 GCA_009782665.1 Oscillospiraceae bacterium | reverse complement strand
TTGGAGCCGGTAATGTACACATCACAATTCTTTTTAATAAAGAGGCCGTCAACAACCCTTTGCCAATCATCAACGTGTTGAATTTCGTCCAAAATGATGTAGTTCATTTTTGACGGCAACAACCGTTCCTTGATGTGGGTATACAATACCTTTCTGTCCATCAACGATTCGTTGTCAGCGTCTTCAAAGTTAATCGTGATGATTTGTTCTTCTGAAACACCGCTCTTTATTAACTCTTCCCTGAACAATTCAAGCAAAGTGGATTTTCCGCAACGGCGAATCCCCATCACAACCTTGATGAGTTGTTTGTCCTTGAAGCTAATGAGTTGTTCCAAATATTCTTTTCTTTGTACCATAAGAAGTCCCTTCGTACAAAGTATACCTCAAAAAAACATAAAGTCAATAAGTTTTTGAAGTGTAATGCAACAATTATTCGCAGATTGATAGTTGTTGCATTACACTTCAATATTGCTTATTGATTTAATGGATGCTTTTCAAATGGGAACCTCGAAAACACAGAAATCCCCACAGGCAGGCAATCAAATCGTCCACGGAGATTTCTGAATTTTCTACTTTTTCGCTACTGGCACCTGTATCTCGGTCAGCCAATCGTCCACGCTTTCCTTATTCTATATGCCATCGATGTAGTTTTCTGGTTGTTTTCAATGATCTCATATCCATTCTGCTCTACCCATGACACTGCATCTGCGTATACCGCGCCGATTTTTTCATACGCGCTGCGGTGCAGCACCGATACAACTATAACAGCTAGGATGTCCTTGAACACAATTCTGTCCCCGTCCTTGCCTTTGGAAATGACCGCTTCGCAGATCTCCACGTTGATGTCGATGTTTCTGTATTCGCCGTCAAGATAAACGTTGAAGCAATATCCTGGCTCCACACATTTTCACAATTAGGGATATAGTTTCAGTCTTTTCTTGGTATCTAACATAGTGAAATAGATATATCCGTCATATAGCATGAAAAGCGTTTGTGGATAATCAGATTATATATTGGTTTTTCCTTTTTACTTATACCTCATTTTATAATGATGGTATAAACTCTATTAGGGAATCCTACATTAGTATTTTACATGTTGGGAGGTTAAACCCCTAAATAGGTATACTGTAGCGAATATATTTAGAATGATTTTCTGCTGCTGGTTGACAGTACTTTACTATACTACTAAAATACTAATAGAAGTTTTGAGTTTACTTTGGTCGAAAACGCTGTGTTTTGTGAAAACAAAAACGACCTTTTAAATATTAAACTACATTTAGACATATAAAATATACTAATAGGAGGTAACTTATACTATATAATGAATGAAAACTTAATACTAATACTAATCACCGTCGGAGCAGCAGTTATTGCCGGTGTTGGTTGTTTCTTTTTTGGAATTGCTTATCGTCGTAAGGTTGCAGAAGCAAGAATAGGTTCTGCAGAAGATGAGGCAAAACGCATATTGAACAACTCAATCAAGAGTGCGGAACAGCGTCGCAAAGAAGTTGTGTTGGAGGCTAAAGATGAAATCTTTAGAATGCGTACGGAATCTGAAAATGAGCTTAGAGAGAGAAGAAATGAACTGTCAAAAAGAGAAACTCGTATTACACAAAGAGAGGAATCTTTAGACAAAAAACAAGAACAGCTCGAACGTGATAACCAGAGTTTACTGGATAGAAGAAGAAATCTTGACGAAAGAATGGATGCTGTAGAACAGCTCAAAAAGGAAGTAGAAGGGCTAAAGCAACAGGAACAGTCGGTACTCGAGAGTATATCATCCCTATCACAGGAACAGGCTAAGGATATAATACTCAACCAAGTAGATCAAGAGTTAGATCATGATAAAGCCATAAGAATTAAGGCGTTTGAACAGAACCTTCACGATGAAGCTGAGGTTTTAGCACAGGATATAATCTCAACAGCAATTGCTCGTACAGCAGCAGATCATTCCTCAGAGGTCACCGTCTCGGTTGTTTCCCTACCTAATGATGACATGAAGGGTAGAATCATTGGTCGAGAGGGTAGAAACATCAGAGCTATTGAGACGGTAACCGGTGTTGATCTCATTATCGATGATACCCCTGAAGCTATTACAGTATCCTGTTTTGATCCGATAAGACGTGAAATTGCACGTCGTTCAATAGAAAAGCTTATAACTGATGGCAGAATACATCCTGCTCGTATCGAGGAAACGGTCGAAAAGGCTCGTAAAGAGGTAGATCAGACAATTAAACGTGAAGGGGAACGTGTAATTCTAGACCTAGGCATTCACGGTATCCATCCCGAGTTAGTAAAAATCTTAGGCAGATTATACTATCGTACCAGCTATGGCCAGAATGTACTAAATCATTCCGTTGAGGTTGCACTACTTTCCGGGATAATTGCAGCCGAGTTAAACCTAGATGTTGAGAAAGCACGTCGTGCCGGACTACTTCATGATATTGGCAAAGCCCTTGATCACGAGATTGAAGGATCTCATGTACAAATTGGTGTAGATATTGCTAAAAGATATAAGGAAAGCGAAGCAATAATCCATGCTATAGAGGCACATCATGCGGATGTAGAGGCAAAAACTCCTCTTGCATATATAATTATGGCTGCTGATGCAATATCTGCAGCAAGACCGGGTGCACGAAGTGAAAACCTTGAAAACTATATCAGAAGACTTGAAAAACTTGAAGAGATAGCTAATAGCTTCGATGGAGTTGATCATTCGTTTGCTGTACAGGCAGGACGTGAGATTCGTATACTGGTTA
>WRIP01000227.1 GCA_009782665.1 Oscillospiraceae bacterium | reverse complement strand
TGCTGGATCAACGGTATCGCAGGGGATATTCGCATCCTGACAGAATTTGATGAAGCTTTTCTTATTGGTGTATGAGTAGTTGGCAGAGGTTGCGTAGACCTGGAGAAAATCGTTTGAGATACAGTAACCGTAATCCTCGACAAATCTACTGAAATAGTCTCGAGACTTAAAGCAGGTGGATATGGAACGGGGATAGTGATATCCCATATGAACTCTGGCTTGATTAATATATGTGGCACGTGCAAATGCATGAGATTCTTTATCTAGAACCAGCACTGTCTTGCCCAACTTCGCAGAAAAGATAGCCGAATACAAGCCATATAGACCGGCTCCGACTATGATGATGTCATATCCAGCGTTCATCTTTCCTCCGTCACGGGATTGTATTTTCCCTTAACCGTATTGCGCAGTATCTTAAGCAGATTTAGTCCACCCTTAATCGGGCTGATTTTTGTAGGGGTTTTGCCCTTCTTGGGATAGGAACGTTCAACTGGCAGCTCGGTCACTCGCAGTCCTAGCTGTCCTGCTCTGACCGATAGGTATGCTAACAGCTCGTACCCTGAGAATACATCCCGGTAGATTTTGAGTTCCTTGTGAGCTATATACCTGCTGGAGTAACCTCTAAATCCATTGGTGGTATCACTGAATTTATACTTTCCGGCTTTGGATATAGTCGGTACATGTATGAGACGAACCCCTATCTGACGACCTAATGGTGTATTATTATGGCTGCCACCCTTCATGTATCGGGAACCTTGAATAAAGTCATAACCTTCTTCAAGTTTAGTAATAAACTGGCCTACATCCTCGATGCTGTCCTTGTTATTGCCGTCGATAGTAATATATCCCGTGTAGTTTCTCATCTCGGCATAGAAAAACCCACAACGAAGTTGAGCTCCCTGTTTACCTTCGCCTGTTTTTATCAGTAGCGTGTTTACACCATACTCAAACAGATTATCTTCACAGCATCCGTCGGTTGAGCCTCCGTCGATGATAATGATATCACAGATATCGGCTACCCCACTTGCTACCGCACGTTGTAGCTCGGGCAGGATTCGACCTTTCTCGTTGAGGATAGGAATTAGTAGACAGTAATCGTTGTTCTTGGGTTTAAACTCGTAACATTCGAAATCTGGTACCCCGGTTATATCAACAAACCTCATCTAAATACCTCAAACATATATTCAGCCGCATCATATATATCGTCAGCGTTTTCATTGGAAGCCATCTCGAGCGATATATATCGGTTATATCGGTATTGCTGCAGTAGGTCTTTTAGTTTTTGGTGTTCATCACGTTTAACTGGTGGAACCAACATCGGCTCGCTGATATGAACATGACCAACCAAATCCAAATCGCTTGTACTTAACTCGATTGCTTCAGAGTTGGCGATTATGGTACCTAAATCGAGGTTGAGAGCAATTCCGTCATTATTCAACTGTCCTACAAAGTCTAACGCCTGTCTTGTGGTAGTAAGAAAGTTGGTACCATAGATTGTTGGGTTAGGTTCGATACAAAACACTACATCATGTTCTTTAGCATAGTTTCCAATAACTTCGAAGAAATGATAGGCGATATCTAGATCGCTTTCGTCACGTATATTTCGATTTTTGGGGCATCCGAACACTATAGTTCTGCAGCTGATAGTATCGGCTAAATCTATAGCCTGCTTAGTCAGTTGCAATAGAGTTTTTCGATTATCGTCATCACTGAAGATACTTTCAGTCCTTCCAAACCAAATCGACTGCATCGAGATGATATCGAGCATATATCTCATCTTAATCTCATCGGTGATTCTTTTAGCTGTGACTAAATCATTATAAGGTGAAGCACCAAATAATAGACCGGGGGCAATCTCTAGCCCTTCGAAACCTTTCTGCTGCATATAGGTGAAAATCTCATGATTCCGGTCGGGTTTAAAGGCAATATTTGACAGACTTAGCTTCATAATCACCTAGTCTCCAGCTGTTTTTTTGAGGTTATGACGAAATCCTTGATTTCTTTCAGAATACTGAACTTATCCCGTATATATCCATGTTCGCCATAGAACCGGTTGGCATGAATAGATCTCATGTCATAGTGTGCTGGAGGTGCTTCTAAAAAATTGATGAACTCATCTTCGAATATGTACTTGTAAAGCTCTGCAGCTTCACAGGGTTGGGTAGCGAGATTCAACAGTCTTATTCCAAAGCTCCTAGCTACCTCTATCTGATCAAACAGATTGTTGAGGTTATAGAACTGGAAGGATGAACGTGAATCGGTGAAACTCAATGCAGAGAAGTCACACTGTTTGAAGTATGTGGTCAACTTAAGTCGGTCTTTAGCGGAGATATCGATGAGTTTATAGAATCCGTTATCCATCGGCTTATAGTAGTTTGAGAGCAGAGAAAAATCCAACTCGGCTATCTTTGAAGCAGTTATCATACCGGGTAGAAAGTGAATCATATCATAGATGAAGTTTTTCTTTATATTAACTCCGAATAGACCCGGTAATCGGATGATGGTGTGGTCTTTATAGTAGTATCTCACAAACTGTTCGAGTATATATCGATGTTTACCGTAAGGTTCAAGTATATCCTGGTTAATTACTGTATTCTCATCAACACCTTCAGAAGCTGGATATACATCGACAGTTGAGATAAGTACCACCGACTTCGGCTCAATCTTCTGTATGTTCTGCATTGCGGTTTCAATTATCTCTATATCTGCATCCGGGTTACTGTTTGCTAGAAACTTTTGCGCAGGCACTCCGGCATAATAGAGTATATCGGGTTTAACTCCA
>WRIP01000226.1 GCA_009782665.1 Oscillospiraceae bacterium | reverse complement strand
TCTCGATTATAATACTCCGGCTTCTTTAGTCGAAGAATATTTTGAAACTATCACCGCGCCCGAGAAGGAACTCATATGGTTTGAAAACTCGGGACATAATCCTATGAACGATGATGCAGAGTTGTTTAAGAATACCCTGAGACAAAAGCTAAATACGGTCGTAGACCGTCTCAGACAGGAAGGTAAGATAATATGAATAATGAACAGGGAAAAGAAACAAAGAGAATTAAACTCGGTGAGAAGTTAGGATTTCTATCATTTTCAGGAGCCAATAACATCATTTATCAGTTCAGAAGTATCTATCACCTATTCTTTCTGACCAATGTATTGAAGGTGGGTATGGAATATGCCGGTATCGTTATCACCATCGGAGCCTTTTGGGATGCCATAAACGATCCATTAGTTGGATATTGGGCGCTCAATCGCAGCTTTAAGAACGGTGAAAAACTCAGACCATATACACTATTTCACTGTGTACCCTGGGCGATAGGTGTGGTGTTGATGTTCACCGATTTCAAAACCACCCCGATTGTTTCTACCATACTGGCTATCTTGGCGTACATCTTCTTTGAGCTGTTTAATACATCCATCATGCTTCCGTATAATGGGATGAGTGGACTTGCTACCAATCGTGATAGTGACCGGCGTTCCATCAATGTCTTTCGTAACCTCGGTGGAGGAATCGGCTCCGCAATCGGTTCGGTTGCCTGTCTACCGTTACTCAAACTATTCGGAGCACTCGACAACAGCGGAAACCTCATCTCTAGCAGTGCCGGTAAAGGGTTTATCCTTGTCTCCTGCGTTATGGGTATCATTATGATCGTAGGAAGTGTCATCCATTACTTCACCACTGAAGAACGGGTCAAGCAAGTCTCGGAGGAGGACAGCAAACTCTCGATTAGAGAGGTGATCGGGATGGTAGTTCACAGTAGATCCTGGTGGTATAACACCATATATATCATCTGTTACGGTGTGATTAATTTTCTGTTGATGTCTGCGTTGACATACTATGCTACGTATGTCCTCGGCAGCACCGCTGCTGCGACTATGATTCAAGCCTCATACTTAGTTGCTTCGGTAGTGGCATCCTTCTTTGTCAGTGTACTAGATCAAAAACTCGGTCGACGCAGATGTATGATGCTAGCAGTCGCGATTGCATTAGTCGGAAAGATTTGGTTTATCATTCAACCCTCGTCGACCGGAGCCATCTATATGAACGCTATCACAGTCGGCATCTCGGTCACCTTTGCATATGTATTATTCAATACCAACCGAAATAATATTGTCGATATCATCGAAGCAAAAACCACTAGGCGTATTGACAGCATGATAGTGACTACCGATAACTTGGTGAGCAAATTAGTAGTTTCTGCTGTGACCCTGTTATCTACCTTTATGCTAGGTAGTAACGGATATGATGCCAATCTGAGCGTACAACCAGACGGAGTTATATCGGTCATCTATCTTATGCTGGGAATTGCTCCTGCTGTTGCTTCGGTCATTATGCTTATTGCATCCTTCCTAATCCCCATTGAGAAGGAGTTTGCCGATGCCAAGACCATCCTTACTAAAGCCAAAGCTGAAGAATAGAAGGAGACAGAGCATATGTATATACTCATCACAGTTATCGCATTAGTAGTATTACTGCTTGCGACCTTAATTGCTAGAGCCCTTGCTTTCAGGCCAAAAGATTCTATTGCTGTCTATCCAAAAGAATGGGAGATAGACAGCAACCGTGTCGCCCTCCATCTTTCTGAAATGGTACAGTGTAGGACAGTATCATCCAACGATGAACGATTGGTTGATGTTGATGAGTTTGACAGATTCCGCACACTGCTACCAACAATGTATCCAAAAGTTCATGAGGTTGCTACGGTTGAATCGATTGGGGCTACCGGTCTGCTATACACCATTAAAGGTGTACAAGACAGTTCTCCTACCGTATTGATGTCACATTATGATGTGGTACCAGCGCTAGAACAGTATTGGGATGTCGCCCCATTCAGTGGACTTATTACAGATAACGCAGTACACGGACGTGGTACTCTCGATACCAAAGGCACCTTGTGTGGAATCATGGAATC
This sequence comes from Oscillospiraceae bacterium, assembly GCA_009782665.1. Classification (GTDB taxonomy): domain Bacteria; phylum Bacillota; class Clostridia; order Oscillospirales; family Ruminococcaceae; genus WRIP01. The sequence continues at coordinate 702 of WRIP01000226.1, read as the reverse complement.
TCTTGAAGCATTGTTGAACACCGGGTTTTCACCTAAAAATGATATACTGCTGGCATTCTCCGGAGACGAAGAGATTGCCGGTGAATCAGCACCGGCTATAGTAGCTGAGCTGAAGAAACGCAATATCCGCCCTGCTATGGTTGTTGACGAAGGTGGTGCGGTAGTTGAGAATATGTTTCCAGGTGTTGCTGTGCCAACCGCTCTTATAGGCACGGCCGAGAAGGGAATGTTGGACCTGAAATTGAAGGTAAAGAGTAAAGGTGGACATGCGTCCTCGCCTCCACCGCATACTCCGGTCGGTATCCTGGCAGATGCGATTGTGAAGATCGAGAACAAACCATTTAAGTTTACCCTCACCCCACCAGTCAAAACCTTACTTGACACCTTGGGACGACATTCCAGTTTCTTCTATCGCTTGATATTTGCCAACCTGTGGTTGTTTACTCCGGTACTCGATCTCCTCTGTAAAAAAACCGGAGGTGAACTAAATGCCATGATGCGAACCACATGTGCCTTTACTATGATGGAAGGTAGCAATGCCACAAATGTAATACCACCCGAGGCATCCATAGGTGCGAATCTGAGAATTATCTCAGGTGAAAGCTATGAGTCGAGTGTGGAGAAGCTAAAGCGAAATGCGAAAAATGATGATATTGAGTTTGAGGTGGTGTATGCTATGAATCCCTCAAGCAGTTCTTCAAC
>WRIP01000225.1 GCA_009782665.1 Oscillospiraceae bacterium | reverse complement strand
ATATTTACCCTCCTGTTGAGGTAGTGATATATATGGAAACAAAATCGCTTAGTATACTCGGCTCAACCGGGTCGATAGGAAGACAAACACTGTCGCTCATTGATTCACTCGGAATAAAGCTTGTAGCCATTTCCGGCAACCGTAACGTCGACTTGTTGGAGCAACAGGTGCTGTTGTTTCATCCTCGCTATGTCTGTGCTGTAGATGAGCCTTCAGCTGCCGACCTCAAGCTTAGGTTGGCTCATACAAACACCAAGGTGTTGTCGGGTAAGGTCGGTTTGCTCGAAATAGCTGCATCAGATGAAAGTGATACACTACTCAATTCGGTTGTGGGTGTTGCAGGACTTGAACCAACTCTAGCCGCTATCAAGGCAGATAAGAAGATTGCACTCGCAAACAAAGAAACATTAGTTTCTGGTGGACACTTAGTTTCAGATATGCTCATATCCTCCAATGCCTCAATCATTCCGGTAGATAGTGAGCATTCGGCTATCTTCCAATGTCTTGATGTAGCAGATGACCGCACCTTCAACAGAATCTTCCTTACTGCCTCCGGTGGTCCATTTTACGGATATACCCGAGCACAACTACAATCTGTAACAGTAGCTCAGGCACTTAAACATCCAAACTGGTCGATGGGTAGTAAGATTACGGTAGATTCTGCGACCATGATGAATAAAGGGCTGGAATTCATCGAAGCCATGAGATTGTTTAATGCCTTACCTCATCAGCTAGTCGTTGCGATTCATCGGCAGAGCATTGTGCATTCGATGGTGGAGCTCACGGATAACTCAATCATCGCACAGTTAGGTGAAGCGGATATGCGTCTTGCTATACAGTATGCATTGACCTATCCCAAAAGATATCCTTCTCCGGTCGCACCACTAGATATTAGCCGTCTATCTAAACTCACCTTCGAAACACCAGATCTCGAGACGTTCGGATGCCTTGCTGTTGCCATTGAAGCAGCTAAAGTCGAAGGACTGGTACCGGCAACCATCAATGCTGCCAATGAAGTCGCCGTAGAGGCGTTTCTCAATGAAAGAATCGGATTTTTGGATATTGAACGGATAGTGACAGATGTGTTTCAGACCGCAAGTCGAAACAAACAATTCGGCTTGGAAGAGCTTCTAGAAGAGGATAAACAAACCAGAAGAAAGGTTAACTCTATGATAAGTAGGGTTGAAGTATAATGTCGGTAATCATCACAATATTAGCAGCAGTATTCATATTCGGAGTTATCATCCTGGTACATGAACTAGGACATTTTTTAGCTGCGAGATACAGTAAAATAAAGGTAAATGAGTTTGCCATAGGTATGGGACCTGCTATCTTTAAACGCGAACGAAAAGGCACGCTTTATGCCATAAGACTATTTCCTATCGGTGGATTTTGCTCAATGGAAGGGGAGAATGAAGACAGCGAAGACGAACACGCTTTCTCCAATGCACCGATAGGTAAACGGATACTAGTCATTGTTTCGGGTGCGATACTCAATCTTTTACTCGGATTCATTGTCATAGTCATACTTACTGCCACCAACAAACTGATACCGACGAGAACCATACATTCCTTCAGTGAAGACTCGGTGACCCAAGCGAGTGGACTTAGGGTAGGGGATACGTTGGTAGCCATCAACGGTAGAAATCTGTACTGCAGTGATGATATATTCTACGAACTGATGCGTATCAAGGGTAGTCATACCGATGTAACGGTAATTCGTGATAACAAACGAATACAGCTTAAGGGAATAGAGTTTGCTGTGACCGAAACCGATACGGGAGTGAATGACATCAAGCAGGATTTCTATCTCGTCGGTATTTCAGAGAAGAATATATTGAACGTAACCAAGGAAGCATTACTGAACACCGTATCGATAACACGGCTTATATTCGTTTCCTTGTTAGATTTAATCACCGGCAATATCCCGATTAACCAAGTATCTGGTCCAGTGGGGATTATCGATGTGATAGGGCAGGCAGCCAGAGTCAGTTTCTCCTCCCTCCTATATATCCTCTCAATAATCACCATTAATCTCGGAGCTATGAATATACTGCCGTTTCCGGCACTCGACGGTGGCAGATTGTTGATACTGCTCATTGAACTCTTCACTAAAAAGCGCATGAACCCCAAGTATGAAGCATATATACATGCAGCGGGATTTATCATCCTCATACTCTTTATGTTGTTTGTGACCTACAGTGATATAACCAAATTGTTTAATAGACACTAAAGGATATATTTAACTATGACTAAACAGGTAACAATAGGATCGGTTACTATCGGAGGCAATAGTCCGATTGCGGTTCAATCCATGTTGAACCGCCCCTACTCTGACATTGACGGGAACATCGAACAATCGGTACAGCTTCAGGCAGCCGGATGTGACATCAATCGGGTAGCAATTCCGAACCAACAAGCCATACAGCTCATCCCGCTTATCAAGAATGTCACAACCATGCCGCTGGTTGCAGATATACACTTTGACCATATGCTAGCCATCAAGAGTATAGAGGCAGGGATAGATAAAATTCGGTATAACCCTGGCAACATCGGCTCACTAGATAAAGCTAAGCAGGTCATAGATGCGGCTAAAGCCAACAATGTACCCATACGTGTAGGGGTGAACTCAGGTTCACTTGATAAGACACTCCTTAAGAAATATGGTGGGGTGACCGGTCAAGGCATCTATGAGAGTGCGATAGGTCACGTAAAACTCATCGAGAATGCAGGATATGATAGGATTGTCATCTCGATGAAAGCCTCGGGATTAAAAGCCATGACCAAAGC
>WRIP01000224.1 GCA_009782665.1 Oscillospiraceae bacterium | reverse complement strand
ACGATTTCATCACCGATTACGAGTATGAGGCAATAATCTGGATGAGAGATAATACACTAGAGGATTCGGTCTTTGTCAGCGATCGTATACTGTTACACAACAAGTATATGTACTATACCGCATTTTCTGAAAGGCGATGTTTCCTTGAGGGTTATGTATATATCACGTCATATGATGAAGATTCACTGTACTACGATGAAATACATAAAAGAATAGAAATAGTAGACAATCTCTATTCCGGTAGTTGTGATATTACCTATTTAAAAGATACTATGACCGAGTATGGTGTAGACTATTTGATAGTGAGTAGTTGGCAGCATCCCAACCTGAGTTATGAACTAGAAATGGTCTATGAAAACCGAGATATTACGCTTTATCGAATAGATGGTTAAGAGATTAATTACCGCAACGCTCAAACGTTGCGGTAATATTAGTCTTGGGCTAAAGGTTATTCATACTCTTTTTTTAGTATATGTGAGACAGTTTTCTTCCTTAATTCAGCGACTAGCTATTGTCCAGCTGATGAAACACATCTGAACTAGACTGCGAGGTGCACCAACAAGGTGCGCTAAAATTCAATTACTGCCTTAACTACTTCCATCTTCCGTTCATATGCATCATCAAAAGCTTTTTGAACCTCTTCAAACGGATAGATATCGGTACAGATTGACTTAATGTCAATTATTCCGGATGTGATAGCATCGATGGATTTGGGATAGAGATTCAGATAACGGAAGATACCGACTAAATCCACCTCACGTGTTGCCAGACGTATCAGATTAAATGGCACCTCACCATGCACGTTACCGATGATAACAATCTTGCCGCCCTTTTTGACGACCTGTTGAGTGAGTTTGGCAGTTTCCGGGTTGCCGGCTGCTTCAAACACCATATCCACCCCGAGATTGTCGGTCAATTCCATAATTCTATCAACTAAATCAACGTTTGCGGAATTGATGACCTCTGTGGCGCCGAGTTCTTTAGCCTTGTTCAAGCGAATATCGAAGATATCTGCCATATATATGTTGGTGACACCGTGAGCTTTGGCTGAGAGCAATGTGGTAAGTCCGATACATCCGCTGCCTAGAATCAATATCGTCTGTCCGAGTGTTACTCCCGAACGGGTTACTGCATGCATACCGACTGCTAAGGGTTCAACCAAGGCTCCCTCCATTATCGATACATTATTCGGTAGCTTGAAACACATCATTGCGGGGAATGAGATGTATTTATGTAGAGCTGCAAGCTCCCAGGGAGGGCAGGCCATAAAGTTCATATCACTGCATAGATTATATCTTCCGGTCAAACAATATGAACATTTCATACAAGGGATTCCGGGTTCAATTGCAACCCTGTCACCGATATTGAAGTTCTTAACATTCTCACCCATTCCGATGACTTCACCGGCACACTCATGTCCTAAGACCACAGGATATGGCATGTTTCCGGTACTCTTGAAGCCGGCTAAGTCGGATCCGCAGACTCCTACATACTTGATTTCAATTAACAGATCATCTGCCTTTACCACCGGCATGTCACTGTCTTTAATCTCTAGCTTCCCTGTCGCTACCAGATACGCGGTTCTGTTTTGCATAATATACCTCCCATAGTTATTGTTATATATATCACTAGTACAATATTACCAAAACATGGTGATGATGTATACCACTTTACCACATCATAGGCAGCTGACCTAAATCATTTAGTAGATGACTATGCTAATTCACTTGACGCATATCCGTTCAGCGATATATTCGCAAGATTGTTTAGCTGTATCTCGTAGAATCCGGCTGCGGCAATCATCGCCGCATTATCACCACATAGACTTTTATCTGCAAAATATGCTTTTACCCCCGCTTGCTCTGCAGCCTTTTTCACTTCAGTGCGCAACATAGTATTTGCAGCAACCCCACCGCATAAGGCAACATCCAATCCCTTTTCTACCGCTGCGGAAATCAGGCGTTTGGTTAACATCTCGACCGCTACTGCCTGAAACGATGCTGCCATATCCTCTTTTGATATCGCTTCACCTGTCATCTTGGCTATGTTTATTATATTGATGACGGTTGTTTTCAGCCCTGAGAAACTCACATCGTACTCATTTTCGGTTTTAGGCATCGGCAGTATATATCCTGTCGTATTTCCATGTTCTGCAGCAGCCGCAATCTGCGGACCTCCGGGGTATGCAAGCCCTAAAGCTCTTGCGACCTTATCAAAGGCTTCCCCCGCGGCATCATCTACCGAACGTCCTAGTACCTTGAACTCATCATATCCGTTTACTTCAACTATATGTGTATGCGCACCTGACGCTATGAGGCAGACAAAGGGTGGTAGGAGGTCAGGGTAGGTCAGGTAGAGTGAAGAGATATGACCCTTGAGATGATTAACCGCTAGGAGCGGTTTTCCTATTGTATATGCTAATGATTTTGCGAAATTCACACCGACAAGGAGTGAACCAATTAGCCCCGGAGTATAGGTGACTGCTATTGCATCAATCTCCTCAAGCGAGACTTCTGCCATACTGAGTGCCATAGTGACCGTTTGAGAAATCGCTTCAACATGTCTTCTTGAAGCAATCTCCGGTACTATTCCTCCATACAGGGTATGTTCATCGACCTGTGACACAATCACATTTGACAGTACCTGTCGTTCATCCTTGACCACTGCGGCAGCTGTTTCGTCACAGGAGCTTTCAATTCCGAGTATTATCATCAATTTCCATCCTCATCACTACCGCATTATCCTTCGGCAGGCTATATGTGCCGGTTCTTACTCCCAACTTAATAAACCCGTAGTTCT
>WRIP01000223.1 GCA_009782665.1 Oscillospiraceae bacterium | reverse complement strand
TCATAACTATCCTCCATTAAACAATTGAACAAATGTTCAATTGTATTGTAAACGATTTCCGATTGTCTGTCAAGGGCAAGATTCAGATAAAGCTTTAGGTTGAAAGTGGTATAACTGATGGAAGATGGTATAATAACGGTAAAGATCGACATGAAACTGATAAAGGATGTCCAATGAGTATAGATATATCAAATGAGAATCAAGTACAAAGGGTAATCATCGCAGTGGTGGATACTGGTGAATATGACGTAGAATCATCTATAAAGGAGTTAACCCTACTGGTTGAAACTGCCGGTGGTGAAGTTGTTGCCGAAGTAATTCAAAAGATGCCAAAGCCCGATAATAAGACATATCTAGGCAGCGGTAAACTCAAAGAGCTTATTCCGGTAATTGAAGATACTCAAGCAGATACGCTCATAACCGATACAGAGCTTAAGGCATCGAGTTTTAGAAATATTCGAGAGATTATTGAGATTGATGTAATTGACCGAACCATGCTGATACTGGATATCTTCGCTCAGCATGCCCTGTCGGCAGAGGGAAAGTTGCAGGTTGAACTGGCACAGTTGCAACATATTCTGCTTACCCTGTCCGGTCTGGGTCAGCAGATGTCCCGCTTAGGAGGTGGTATCGGAACTAGAGGTCCAGGTGAGACTAAACTGGAGACTGACCGACGTCATATCAGAGCCCGAATATCCTATCTTGAAAAAACGATTGAAGAGATCTCAGACCGCAGAGCGTTAACCCGTGCGAGACGTAAGAAAAGCAATGTCCCGATAGTCTCGCTGGTAGGATACACAAATGTCGGTAAATCATCACTTCTGAACGCACTTACCGGTGCAGATGTTTACGCTGAGGATAAGCTGTTTGCTACCCTTGATTCGACCTTAAGACGACTCAATCTCCGAGATATGCAGGAGGTGATAATGGTGGATACTGTAGGATTTGTCAGTCGATTGCCTCATCACCTCATCGATGCCTTCAGCTCCACACTAGAGGAGATGACCGAAAGCGATATCATCCTCAAGGTCGCCGATGCTTCTTCTTCTGAATACCTACAACAACTCGAGGTAGCGGATGAGATGATAAACCGAATGGGTTGTTCCGATATACCTCAGATTGTGGTGTTCAATAAATGTGATCTCATCGACCAGATAAATCTGCCGGGTGTTATGGTTTCTGCAAAAACCGGATATGGACTGGATATGCTACTGCAGAAAATCGCCGATATTCTTTTAGAAAGAGCGATTCGTGGCAGATTTATAATTCCGTTTGATAAATTATCTCTAGTGTCGATAATCCGACAAAAAGGAATCATTCATACTGAAGAGTATATCGAAGAAGGCTTGGAAATGGTGGCTACCATCGATAGTTCCGTATACTACATTATAGAGCAGTATCGTATGGATTAGACCAAAAGATTCAATACACCGATACAGGAGATTACTGGTGGTCGAGATAAAAGCAATACGTACTAATCCTCAGCTGGATAAAGCTGCCGCAGACTTCTTTGCGTCGAGATGGAATCTCGATCCAAAGCTCTTTCTCGATGATATCGCTAGGTGTGTTTTGGCTACAGACGGTCTACCCAGCTGGTATGTCCTGGTGAAAAATGGGAATATCATCGGTGGATGCGGGTTGGTGGAAAATGACTTCATGGTGGATGACGATAAGGGACCATGGCTTGTTGCTCTGTTCATCGACCCAAAGGAGCGTGGTCATCGATACGGCTCGCTCCTTATGTATAGGTGTCGACGGGATGCTGCCGATTTCGGATTCGACTCGGTTTTCATCAACACCGATCATATCGGATATTATGAGAAGTACGGTTTTAGATACATCGGAGACTATCTACATCAGAGCGGTTGTAATGCTCGGGTGTACAAGACCGATTCACTGTCTAACCCGGAAACAATGGCTGAGTTTTTCAACAAACGTGCAGATGAATATGACCGACATATGCTGCAAGACTTACAGCTAGATGAATTCTATCAAGCCATATCCGACAGCATATCTTCACCGGTAAAACGGTTGTTGGACTTGGGTTGCGGGACCGGTATAGAACTGGAGCGATTGTATGAGCGATTCCCTGATATGGAGACTACCGGCATCGACCTATCTCAAGAAATGCTTAATATCTGTAAAGAGAAGTTTTTGGATAAATCTATGGAATTAATTTGTGGCTCATATCTGGAACTGGAGTTTGAAGGACCCTTTGATGTGATTCTCTCGACATATTCATTCCATCATTTTTCTAAAGCTACCAAAGCACAACTATATAGTAAACTAATGGGACTTCTCCAAGAGGACGGAGTCTTGCTCATTGGTGACTATACCGCATCCGATGAAGCAACAGAAAGCGCAATGCAACAGGAAAGTATCGGTTATAGTCAGGAGTATGACCTAAGCCAGAACAATCACTATCATATCGATATACCCTTTACTGCAGCAACCGAAACCGAGTTGCTTAAAGCTGCCGGATTCAGTCGGATCAGTATACTAAAGGAATGGGAAAATACCACTATAATTGCAGCATATCTCTGATTTCCTTTGCCTTTGCACATATGAAAGCAGATGAGATATGCAATCGGTTTTCACACATAAATGGATACCATTACCGAAAGGTTTTGGTGATTTTTCATCAATGTCAACAGGTTAAGCAAAAGCTTAACAATTTTACTTACGATTGTGATAAAAGTACGCTTTACGAGGATTTGGGTTTCTCGGGATACTCCTATCAGGTCGTTCAGGTACAACGCTGCGTTTTAGTAACTCAATTAATTGAGTAGTTTGATTAGTTCG
>WRIP01000222.1 GCA_009782665.1 Oscillospiraceae bacterium | reverse complement strand
AGTTCCGGCATTAAAAGTCCTCGAAGAATACAACATGACAGGAAAGGTTACCGTAGGAGATAATGTAGTGGTAATAGGTGGTGGAAATGTTGCTACCGATGCAGCAGGAGCCGCATTAAGAAGCGGAGCGAAATCCGTAAAACTATACTGCCTTGAAGATCGTAAAACGATGCCTGCTCATGAATGGGAAATAGAAGAGATTGCTCATGACGGTGTAGAACTAAATCCTTCATGGGGACCCAGAGCTATACTAGGTGACGGAGAAAAGGTTACCAGTGTTGAGTTTATGAGATGCAAATCGGTATTTGATGAGAATAAAAGGTTTAATCCGGTATATGATGAAAAGGTAATAGAGACGGTTGAAGCCGATACCGTCATAACCGCTATCGGACAGGGACCTGATCTAAGCTTCTTGGGAGAGGGAATAAATGTATTCAGAGGTGCAGTAGCCATTGATAAATATACAATGGAGACGTCTCTAGCAGGAGTTTTTGCAGGAGGAGATGCTGCAGCTGGAACCGCAAGTCTGGTTGAAGCAATAACCGCTGGAAAGACAGCAGCTGATTCTATCAAGAAGTATATCAACGGATTGGAGAAGGAGTAGTATATGAAGAGATATAAGGTGGAAAAGGACGGCGTACTTGAAGTCGGACAGATTATGTATACCAAAAAATATATCTTTTCTCTTGATCGCCAGCTGTGCAAAGGATGTCAGCTTTGTATGTTAGTCTGCCCGAGAAACGCTGTATCAATAATTCCTCAGGAAGATGTTGACGGACAGGCTGTCGCTTCAAAGATAGATATTAATGAAAACATCTGTGACTTTCACGGGATATGTGCTGTTGTCTGTCCTTTCTCGGCAATAAAGATATCGGTAAACGGAGACGAAACACTTAATGCCGTTAAGATGGAGGTATTTCCAACCTTAACACGGGATATATCAATAGATACCTCGCTTTGTGAAGAGGATTGTACTACCTGTGAAGAGGTGTGCCCGCTTGGTATCATGTCGGTAACAAAGAATGATGGTAAAACAGAGGTCGATGTTAAAACAGAACTCTGTGCATCCTGTAGGGTATGCTGGGACGAATGTCCCTCACAATGTGTTGATGTATCGAAATTCATTGAAGGTTCAATCCAGATTAATTCAGAACATTGTCCCGAGGGTTGTACAAGATGTCTCGATGTATGTCCGCTTGATGCAATCGATATCGATGATGATGATAAGGTTTATGCTAAGAATCTGAACTGTATCTACTGCGGTGCCTGTAAGACGGTATGCCCGAACGATGAAGCACTCACCATAGTCAGAACTGCACTTCTACATTCACCAGTATCGTCGGGTGCTTGGAATAAGGGACTGGAAAAGCTGACCTCTACAGCCGGTCTCATGAGAGAGTTAGCTGCCGAACGCAACAGCAAACTCAGAACTACCGTACAAAGTCTAGAAAGAACCGAGGAGAGTGAATAAATGTCACAAGCGAATGAACAACCGAGAATAGGAGTATTTATCTGTTATTGTGGATTAAACATTGCCGGAACGTTGGATATTGCACAACTAATTGAGTATGCAAAACTTCAACCCGACGTTCAATGTGTCATCGAGAACAGATACACATGTGCCGATCCCGGACAGAACGAAATAAAGAAGGCTATTGCCGAGTATGATCTGAACCGTGTGGTGGTCGCTGCCTGTTCTCCTAAGATGCACGAACCTACCTTCCGTAACTGTGTACAGGAAACCGGATTGAATCCCTTCCTCTTTGAGATGGCCAACATCCGTGAGATGTGTTCCTGGTGCCATCCCAGCAATAAGCAGGAAGCTACCGATAAGGCAAAAGAGATAATCAAAATGTCTTTAGCCAAAGCCAGATTACTAGATCCCCTGATTCGTTTCCAGGTACCCGTAACCAACCGGGCGATGGTTATAGGAGGCGGTATTGCGGGAATCAATGCAGCTTTGGATATGGCTAACATGGGATACCAAGTATATCTCGTCGAGAGAGACGAGAGTATCGGTGGACATATGGCACAGTTGGACAAGACCTTCCCAACTTTAGATTGCTCGATATGTATCGAAGGTCCTAAGATGGTCGAAGCTGCTCGAAACCCGAACATCGAGGTAATCGCTTATGCTGACATCATCAATGTGGACGGTTTCATTGGAAACTTCAAGGTAACCATCCGCAAGAACCCGAGATATGTCATTGCCAAGAACTGTACCGGATGCGGCGAATGTGCCGATGTATGCCCGGTAGAGTATCCCAACGATTGGGAGCTTAACCTCGGAACCAGAAAAGCAATTTCGGTACCGTTCCCTCAAGCCGTACCACTCATATTCTCCATCAATAGGGATCACTGTATCGACTGCTATAAATGTGTTGATATCTGTGCCGACCGAGCCGCTATAGATTTTGAACAACAACCTGAAGAGGTGGTCATTGAGGTAGGAACCATTACCGTAGCAACTGGATTTGACGTATACGAACCCTATGATGATGATCGTTGGGGGTATGGAAAGTTCCAGAACGTCGTTACTGCCCTCGAGGCAGAACGACTCATCAATGCCGCAGGACCAACTGGCGGTGAGGTAGTCAGAGCATCCGACGGAAAACACCCCCATACAGTAGCCTTCATCCAATGCGTCGGTTCTAGGGATGTAAACAAGTATGAATACTGTACTGGTTTCTGTTGTATGTATGCTATCAAAGAGGCAATACTTATCAAAGAACATGAACCTGATACCGAGATATATATCCTGTATATGGATATGAGAACACCATTCAAAGGATTTGAGGAGTTCTATCGTCGTG
>WRIP01000221.1 GCA_009782665.1 Oscillospiraceae bacterium | reverse complement strand
TTTCGGAGATCCTAATGACCCTGAGAATATCGATGCAATTCATGCTTGTCTCGATGTCGGAATCAACACCTTTGACACAGCTGTCAGGTATGGAAACGGACATTCTGAAGATATCTTAGGACAAGCACTTAAAGGCGTTAATCGAGATGATGTTGTTCTAATAGCTAAAGCTTGGCCGACTCATTATGAAAAAGACTTAATGGAGGAAGGTATAGATACGAGTCTAAAGCTCATGAACACAGACTATCTTGATGTATATTTTCTACATTATGCTCCTTACTGGCATAATGGTGAAGCCGTTTCAATTCAGGAAGCAGTTGAGAATATCTGTGACCTAAAGAAACGCGGCAAGATAAGAGCGGTCGGAGTTTCTAACTTCTTCCTTGATGAACTCAAAGAAGCACAGGGATATGGTCAAATCGATGTAATCCAACCTGGATATAATCTATTGTGGAGATATATAGATAGAGATGTACTCCCCTACTGCATCGAAACTAATCTACCGATAATCTCATATAGCTGTCTGGCACAAGGATTACTTACCGGTACCCATCTGAGAGAAAAGAAAGTACCCGATAACAGATCCAACACCGTGCTGTTCATCGATGGTATCTACGAGAAGTGTTTAGATTTCACCGATTCTTTGAAACCTTTCGCAGAGAAATATGACGCAACAATACCTCAACTAGTCATCAGTTGGATGCTGGCAACTCCCGGAATTACGGCTCCTTTGGTCGGAAGCAGCAACCGAGCTCAGGTCTATGAGAATATCAAAGCTTTGGATATGGTTATTTCTGATGAAGATTATAAAGAAATTAACGAAATGAGTAAGAGATTCAGAGATAGTATTCCGGAATATGAATTGAACTTCAATCTGAAAGCTAATTGTTTATCGGAAGCAAAGAAAGAGTTCGAGCTGAAGATGAAGTCAAAATAATATGTATTATACATTGGACGAACTAGAGGATGGAGATATAAATTAGGTTAAGGGAAAAGTATTACCAGATGAATAAATTAAAGCGAGCTGGGTTTACGGTTCGCTTTTTATCAATACTGAAATGAGAGTGATAGAAATGATGACACTAGCATTTGAAGAGTTTCTGCGACTCAAGAGATTAGTCTTTCGTGGAGCACGTCCGTTAGAATACGCTAAATGGCGCTGTCTGTTCGAAGGTTGCGACAAGGAAGAGGTAGTAATGGTGCTAAGCTGTTATCAGAATGATGATGGAGGGTTTGGCTACGAACTAGAGTGTAATAGTTGGAACCCAAACTCTTCACCCTATATCACCCATTATGCAATTGTTCAACTAGAACGAATCGGATACAGATTCTGGAATAAAAAACATCCGGTTCTAAAAGGTATATTGAACTATCTATCCTCAGGAGAATATATGTCTGATGAAGGTTGGTTCGGCATGAATAGTGTTCCATCGAATAATGCATACTCGCATCTTCCATGGTTTCATTACGATTCAAATAGTGAACCACAGGTGGATATTGATATAACGGTAGGTCTTTCGAAGTTTATTGTGGAGAATGACAATGAGAACAGCAAACTATCTAAAATAGCAGTCGATCTTCTGAAAAGATACAGCCATGAAGTAGAGTGTGGTATTCCTGACTTCAGTGATTTCGATCCAATAGATTATGGAACATGGAAACCTTGGCTTCCCATGCCTGTAACATTTGTTGGCTCACCGGACAGTGAATATTTTGCACCACTAGAAGATATCATTAACCTGCAGCTAGATTCAGTAATCAGAAGATTAGAGAATACGACGAACTTCATGCTGCTAACTGATGAAGAATTACAACTATGGGAGAACAACAATCCTCATCCCGATGGTAAGCGGTGGTCAGACAGAGAACAGACAATCGGCAACTATTATTGGGGATCTGATAGTGTCATAAATGATATTGACCTGTTGAAACGCTTTGGCAGGCTGAGTTTTGCGATACCTACATGAAGAGAGTAAACTATCTACGTAAACTACAGAGAGTATCTACATTATGCCTCATGTGACTAGCTATCAGGCAATGAAAGGATGATATATGAATATCTTCAAAATGTCATATAATATTGAACGAGAAAACGGTAAAGAGATATATAAAGGATTTGGTTTTTACCATCTATCTGATGCTACTTCTTACTATGTTCATCCGAATAATCAATCATATACAGGTACTACGACCTTGTGTCAACCGATTGGAGAATCCTTGACCCTCTTTTCGGAACTCATCTCATCAATTATTAATACCGATATCGTCAATGAGTGTGACTACTATTTCAATGATAGTGGTACACAGGTCTTCATGAATATACTAATCCCTGAGAATTGGCGTCAAAACGGAGTGGTTGACAAAAACATCTACCGTTATGCTGCTTTGGTTAGTGAAGAAGATATAATGATATCTGCTTACGATTCTATTGGTAGATGGATTGACGACAATATGCAGCATTTAGAACCGTTATATAAGCTACTTCCCTGTTTCACTGTGTTGTTAGCTAGAGAATGTCGCATTGACAGTGACTTCAACCAGGCATTCATGAAATACTTGGAGAATCCCACAGTCGATAGTTTTGTAAATCTCCATGAAGACTTTTATCAAGCACATAAACTAGATGACTATGATATCGCATATACTAATCTTAGCGGGATAGATACAGATAGTCTGGTTTCCTTCCGAGAAAACTATGAAGTAATAGCAGAAAACAAGGCTTCATTAAACCAAAAAATAGATGTAGAGATTATCAGATTCCCTGAGACTTCTTTTTTAGAGGAGTACCACTATCTCGTTCCTTCTCTCTCTAGAGAGTTCCATATACCAGAGATAGTTCAAGGAATCTGTAGTGC
>WRIP01000220.1 GCA_009782665.1 Oscillospiraceae bacterium | reverse complement strand
CAGATACAAAAACCTGTTCAATGAAGTATTCATCAAGAGTACAAAGTATAGTTCCAAGTACCTGTTTGTAGTCTAACCCAATCATCCACCTCATACTCTTTACACTTCACTTCATAAATGTTTGAGAAATCTTATAGAGGGCAAGAGTCATAAATTGATGCGTTTGTTCTGACCTCTTGGATAGCTGACTTTTCAATATTTCTTCGCCTGTGTATAATATAGAAAATATCAGGAGCCAATATGATACTGCTGGACGACTATAAAGCAAAATATCTCGAGCTTTCCCGAACCGTCGATGAGATTCTGCATGTCTCAAATGTCGAAGGGATTAGGGAGAATCTGACAAACATCGAGAAATCCATTCAAAACCCCGATTTCTGGAGTGGTAAAGAAGACACTAAGACCATTCTGACCGAACAGAGTTACCTCAAAAAGAAACTCAACTCGCTCGAATCATTGCTCACACAGTGTGATGATATTGCCACCCTCATTGAGATATCTGAAGAGTCGGATGACCTGTCGGTCTTACCGGAGATTGAGGGGTTATTGAAGCTGCTCGCTGAAGCTGCCGAACGCGAACGAATCGCTGCCTTGTTCACCGGAGAGTACGATAGTTCAAATGCAATATTGACTTTTCATGCGGGAGCTGGAGGCACCGAAGCACAGGATTGGGTTGAGATGCTCTACCGTATGTACATGAAGTATGCGGCGTCAAACGGATTCACAACTACACTTTTGGACTATCAGGATGGAGAGGAAGCGGGTATTAAAAGCGCGTCACTGTTAGTCGAAGGAACCAATGCATATGGTTATCTCAAATCAGAAAACGGTGTTCACCGACTGGTGAGAATCTCACCATTTGATGCGTCAGGCCGACGTCATACATCCTTTGCGTCGCTTGAAGTTATGCCGGAAATCTCCGATACTACCGACATCACCATAAGAGATGAAGACCTGAAGGTCGATACCTACCGTTCCTCTGGAGCTGGAGGACAGCATGTTAACAAAACCGAATCGGCAGTACGCATCACCCATCTACCTACTGGTATTGTGGTGAGCTGTCAGAATCAACGCAGCCAGATGCAGAATCGGGATTTTGCCATGAAGGTGCTCAAATCCAAGTTGCTGCAGATAAAGGAACTCGAGCATCTAGAGCGAATCGAAGATATTAAAGGGTTACAGATGGATATTGCTTGGGGTTCCCAGATACGCTCATATACCTTTATGCCATTTACATTGGTCAAGGATCATCGTTCGGGATATGAGGTGGGTAACGTCAACGCAGTGATGGACGGAGAGATTGAGGGATTCATCAATGCATATCTATCGATGCAGCACAAATAAACGTCTACCTAAGCGGTAAACGTTTATCATAAATTCTTGATATATGAGGTCTGCCGTTGATATCTGTTGACGGTAGCCTTTTTCATTTTTAGCACAGAAACAATTCAATAACACAGAGACAATTCATCGCCGTTTCTTCTGATCGTAAAATTTTTCACTTTACCATCAAAAGGAACCGTTGTTACTTTTGAAAAACTTGATAATACGTAAATTACGTGTTATATGTAAATATATGTAAAATGATAAAAAGTTAAAGAAAATATGGTTGATCCCCACCCATAAAAATGAGCAATGGCAGTCATTATCACAATGAAAATACAATATGTGTACGATAGTGCCACATCATCACACGGAGTTAGATAAAGGATTAAACAATAAAATACTAAAAGATACAAACCAAAAATAGGGGTGAAATATGAAAACAGAATACGTATATCCCGCGATATTCGAGAAAGAAGAAAACGGATATTTGTAGATTTTCCTGATATGCAGCCATGTTATACAGAGGGAAAGACATTAGAAGAAGCTGTAATAATGGCACATGACGCATTAAAAAGCAGAATAGAGGTTGCATTGGAACAAAAAGAAGAATTGCCTGTACCGTCTGATATAGACAGCTTGCAGGGTGATAGAATAATGCTAATAATAGCAGATATAGAGGATATGAAAACGCAAACACGATATATAAAGAAAACATTATCAATCCCGCGTTGGTTGAACGAAGCGGCAGAAAATGCGTATCTTAATTTCTCGAGGATATTATAGGAAGCCTTAAAAGAACGGTTAATAAGCATAGACGTATAAAAAAGAGAAGATTTTGACTTTTGACGATTCGAAAGCCAAAGCAAAAATTATCACAGCTTTTTTGCAAAAATACGGAAAGCGACAAGTGGTAAAGACGAATTTTTACTTTCGTGCGTATACCGGGAGCGTCCGGCGGTAAACGCCGCCCTGTTCATTTCATTCGGTTATCATTGCCATAAAAAGCGAGTAGATTGCAACACCCTATCAGACGAGAGTAGGTTTTCTCACTGTAGCGTCGTGCGATATCTGCCGATTTAACTATGTTTGTAGTATATATGGTCGGCAGCTGTCTGACCAAACGAGTATTGACAATATCATATAGAGAAGAGTTGACGAATAGGTTGAGATACTCTGCCCCTAAATCATCGAGGATTAGCAAATCGCATATCTTGAGTGTATCCAATGTCTCGGTTGTATGTTGTTCGCGAAAATACTCCGTTTCGATGGCTTTAAATATGTTAGCTGCACTGCAATAGACTACATTGTATCCTTTACTCAGCACCTCATTGGCAATTGCCAGTGCCAGATGGGTCTTGCCAAGACCGGTATCCCCCATAAAGAAGAGGTTTTCGTAGTTCGGGAAATCTTTTGCAAACGATACACAGGTCGTATATATCATCTCCATATTCTTCTTCGGGGAGATGTTATCGTATTCTGGATCCGGAACGGTAGAGTATTTATCTAAACTAAAACTGCCGAACGACGAAAGG
>WRIP01000219.1 GCA_009782665.1 Oscillospiraceae bacterium | reverse complement strand
TAGCGGCAGAGCATGCCAAACTGGAACAGGTGATCTTCGGGATTAATTTTTACACCTCAAAAGGTACCCAGATAGATAATGTCGACAGTGCATTTACTAAGGCTGAACCCTACTGCAACAATATCTACAAGTTTGCCACTAACATGAACTATTGGCTTAAGGCTATGGCGCATATCAAACAGATGATAACCAACCCCATATACGTCGCGCTCGGTAAACCTGAAAAGGTGGTAAAGCCCGAGAATCCTCCGAAGGATATCATCATACCGGATCCCGAGATGGGTCAGAAATGGCGTTTGAACATGGAAGTTTATGCCGACAGTATCCAGTTGGGAATGCAGGATTATGATTTTCAAGACGCCACCTATGAGGCGCTTAGGCAGGTTATTGAATACTGTGAGCTAAACGATATCGAGCTTATCTTTGTATTGCCTCCAGTTCATGATGTAATCTATGAAAGGGTGGTGGACGTCAATCAGATGCAGGATGACCTACGGGGCATCAAGGATTTTTTGATGACAAGTGCCACCGTCTATGATTTTGAGATCCAGAGTGATTTCACTGCCGATCTTGACACCTTTTATGATGGGTTTCATCTCATGTTTGAGAATAAACAGTTGTTTGCGCGGTTGTTGTTCACCGATACCAAAGAACACCCGGAGTTGGTAGACAGATACATATACCTTGGCACCGCGATAATACCTCAGCATATAGAGATGGAGCATCTCGTCTATGAAGGTCAGTTCGCATGATGAACAGGACGGGCAATATTTTCCTACAGAGGAGCATTTGAAGATTAACAGTTTGTTTACAATATAAACAAAGTTTGATAACTTTCACCGTATATACTCTAGATGTACTAAGTACCGCATACTTGTACAACATGATCCCTCCTCATTCACACTATACCCCTAAGAAACACAGTCATTTGTGACTGTGTTTCTGCTTTTTATGATATGATTCAGATAACGGAATGAAGTATCTGTTCGGTAGATATTCATCATTACTCTTCACTAGCTATTCTCATTCGATGTCAAATATATTTACTGGACTACTCGCAAACCACCTAAACGTTACCACGTTTCATGAATAGGATTATGATGACCACTAGAGTATACCGTTATCTGTTATACTCACGGCTGAAAAAACCGACATATTTTAGAGCTGACAACCTCACCTGTAACGGTCGGATTTCTCGAAAAATGATTGCGTTTTTTACCCCTTCATGATAGAATTCTGTAAAGAAAAACATGTGTGAAGCAGTTTCTACATATTTTTTTTGTCAAAATGCAGGAGGAGAGAGGGATGAAGCACCTATTAACGCTCAGAGACATCTCCACAGAAGAAATTCAAAAGATTCTTTGCAGAGCAGATTCTTTTTCACAGGGAATACGACCTAAACAGTATGAAGATAAGATTGCGGCAAACCTATTTTTTGAACCATCGACCCGAACCCAATATAGCTTCAATGTTGCTGAAGTAAAGCTGGGGATGAGGGTCATTTCTTTTAGCCCTGAATCTTCTTCGCTACAGAAAGACGAATCATTCTATGATACAGTTAAGGTTATCGACAGTTTCGGTGTCGATATTATTGTTATTCGTCACTCGGAGAATGAATACTACAAACAACTGTTGGGGCATGTCGATGCGGCGATTCTCAATGGAGGAGATGGTACCGGAGATCATCCCACCCAATCCCTGCTTGATCTTATGACCATTAAACAAGAGTTCGGAGGTTTTGAGGGGCTAAGGTGCGCCATTATCGGGGATATTAGGCACTCTCGGGTTGCCCATACCAACTTTGAGATAATGAGTCGTTTGGGGATGGAGGTAGTCACCAGTGGACCGGATATATATAAAGAGGATAGATTTAAATTTGTACCCTTTGATGAGGCAGTAGCCGAATCGGATATTGTCATGCTACTGAGAGTACAACATGAGCGACATTCAGACGGCAAAACAAATTTCTCGAAGGACGAATATCACGCCAGTTATGGCATGAACGCTGATCGCATAAAGCAGATGAAGCAACATGCTATCATCATGCACCCGGCTCCCTTCAATCGAGGGGTGGAAATTGCCGATGAAATCGTCGAGGGTGAGAATTCGAGAATCTTTAAGCAGATGTCTAACGGAGTGTTTGTGAGGATGGCAGTTATTGAACGGGCACTGGAGGGATAGCGGGTGGAGATATACCTGAAAAACTGTAGGATATATAGCGACGGAGCGTTAAGTGTAGCAGATATATATATCGACGGTGGAAGTTTTTCGACAGTCGAGAGCTTCAGCAAGGATATCCCTATACTAGCGGGAGAGAATATGGTTATCGCTCCTGCTTTCTGTGACCTCCATGTACATCTTAGGCAACCGGGATTTCCACACAAGGAAACGATGGTAACCGGTACCCATGCCGCTGTTGCCGGAGGTTTTTCGACTGTGTGCGCTATGCCGAATCTCATACCGGTACCGCATGATCTCACGTCGCTTCAGCATCAACTCGATTACATAAAAAATTATGCTGTCGTTGAGGTACTCCCGTATGCCAGCATCACGATAGATCAACAGGGTAAAGAACTGTCACAAATAGAAGCAATGGCACCATATTGTTGTGGGTATTCCGATGATGGAAACGGAGTACAGGACAGAGATATGATGAAGCAGGCAATGTTAGCCATTGCGGCGACTGACAAAATACTCGCAGCCCATGTGGAGGATAATTCATATCTGTTGCCGAATGGTACGGTACATAGCGGCATCGCAGCTAAGCGATACGGTTTGGTCGGTATGCCTTCTGAAACCGAGTATCTGCAGCTTGAGCGGGATATGGAGTTGGTGAGAGAGACAAACTGCCGTTATCACCTCTGCC
>WRIP01000218.1 GCA_009782665.1 Oscillospiraceae bacterium | reverse complement strand
TTCCCAGCTTGAGAGACAGGGTGTTCAGGGAGAAATCAACTATAAGTACTTCTCCGGAATCGAAGGCGGCGGCGGAAGGATTATCAAGAACGCCAACATCGGAGAATGGCAATCTGATGGTCGCTCAATAAAGATATATCCTAAATAAACTTAGTTTGTCCTAAAAAACGCCCGGGGTTCCCCGGGCGTTTTTTACTCTATTTTGATATTTGTGAAAAATATAGATTGTAGAAAATATACAAAGAGTTAAGTGGGATTTTGTATAGAGTTCTGATATTCGTCTTGTGATTGACATCAATGGTGAATTTATATAGAATGTTCACATAAATGAAGCAATCGCGGATATAACCAGGTTTTTCAATTTCCGCGAATATTTATTTTATTGTTGTTGTACAGAAATAGGGTAATACAAAATGTTGCTTTGTGGGTAGGAATAAATTAACAAGAAAGGAATGAAGAAAAGAACTATGAGTCTTTTTGTTCAGGTTGTGGTCAATGGGATACTGATAGGTGCGATATACTCTTTGATAGCGCTTGGTTACAGCATAATATTCAGCACAATGCGTATGGGTCACTTCGCCCAGGGTGACTTTTTTATGTTCGGCGCGTTTGTCGGATATCAGTTCCTGGTTAAGTGGGAGCAGAATTTGCTGATTGCATTTGTGATGGCTATTATCGGAACGTCGGTGCTGATGCTTATCGCTGAACGCTTAACCTATCGCCCGATGTATTCAAGACCTGGTATAGGTCTTATGATCTCTACCATGGGTATGCAGTACATTGTTCAGTGGGCAGCTAAGCTTATATGGGGAACCGAACCGAAAAAGATGCCGCCTTTGTTCGGGACTGAAGATGTAATATACGAGGTTAAAATGTTCGGCGGCGAAGTGCGTATCAACAACAATGATGTAATGATATTCTTAATTTGTATAGGGTTGATGTTAGCGCTCGCTATATTTATGAAATATACTAAAATCGGCATGGCGATGAGCGCGGTCTCGATGAATCGAAAAGCCGCCCAGCTTATGGGTATCAAGCTGACAACTATTATAAGCTCTACCTTCATAATGGCTGCGGCTATGGCGGCGGTTTCGGGTATGTTGTTGACTCCTCACTATTCGGTGGTTTTCAACGTAGCTATAGGTCCAGGCGCCAGAGCGATGACCTCGGCGGTTCTGGGGGGATTCGGCAGCATGCCAGGCGCTATGCTTGGCGGGATCCTGATGGGTATAA
Source organism: Oscillospiraceae bacterium (assembly GCA_009782665.1). Classification (GTDB taxonomy): domain Bacteria; phylum Bacillota; class Clostridia; order Oscillospirales; family Ruminococcaceae; genus WRIP01. The sequence continues at coordinate 1,658 of WRIP01000218.1, read as the reverse complement.
TCGAAATGCTTGGATCGTTCTATGTTACTACCACGTATAGAGACGCTTTTACCTTTGTAGTTCTCATAGCAGTTCTCTTCTGGCGTCCGCAGGGTATACTAGGCCGCAGAAGTATAACTAAGGTTTAGGGGGTGGGATGAATGATTAAGATGACGAAAAATTCGAAGATCGCTATTCTCATTACCTTGGTTGTAGCTGCCGCAATGCCGTTCATCGTTCCATTCAACAACTATTGGATGAACATACTCTTGTCGTTCTGTTATTTCTCCATCTGTGCCTCGAGTTTAAATCTGCTTTTAGGGTATACTGGACAGGTTTCCATGGGACACAATGCCTTTATGTGTATCGGCGCATATTCTTACGGAATATTCTGCGTTAACTATCAATTCGTCGGCAGTCAGATAATAGGTTTTCTGTTGGGTCTTGCTATTCCTTTTTTGTTCGGCTTATTCATCGGAGTAGGTTGCAGCCGTTTGTCAGCCATATTCCTTGCCATGGCAACAGGTGCTTTCGCTAAAGCGTTAAAGGCATTCATTATAGCGGAAGCATGGCTCACCGGCGGACCCAATGGACTCACGAAAATACCGAAAATGAAACTTTTTGGTATGGATAAGCTTCCGGTGGCAGAATATGACAGGATTCTCTATTTCATAATGATTGGGGTAACTTTTGTCGTAATACTTTGTTGCTGGAGACTTATCAATTCGAGGATAGGCAGAGCGTTCAGAGCTATAAACACAAGCCCGATAGCCGCCGCTTCCATGGGAATTAATGTAACCGGATATAAACTGCTTGTATGTGGTATTTCAGCGGCAATGGCCGGCTTGTCCGGAGTATTCTACGCTTGGAACCTCTCGTATGTTTCAGCGGATATGTTCGACAAGATGGGTGTTAAGCTTATGACCATGGCTGTTGCTGGAGGTATGAGTACCATTCCCGGACCGATAGTTGGCGCTGTGGTTATGGGTTATCTTCCTGAGCTGCTTCGCACATTTGGCGGACATCTCGAAGGAATATACGGATTACTTATTATTTCTGTGTTTCTATTTATTCCAACCGGGTTATATGGAGCATTCCGTAACCTCGCTGCTTGGGTAGGTAAAAAGTTCAAAAAACCCGCTGAATCGGCGGCAGGAGAGGGGGAATAGTGAATGGGAGTACTGTTGGAAGCGAGAAGTGTGACCATGCAGTTTGGCGGGCTTAAAGCCGTCGACGCTGTGGATATGGTAATTAATGAAGGAGAGATACGTGCGCTTATAGGTCCAAACGGAGCCGGAAAGACCACACTGTTTAATGTTATTTCCGGTATCTATATCCCGACCTCCGGAAATGTACTGTTTGAAGGGAAAGACATAACAAAGTTTCCCCCTCATCAGGTAGCAATGCAAGGGATTGCGAGAACCTTCCAAAACCTGCAATTATTTGACCAGCTCTCATCGTTGGATAATGTAATGGTAGGCAGGCATATACATACCGAAAGCGGGGTAATATCCGCGTTCCTGCACACTCCTAAGATGAAACGCGAGGAAGAGCGATGCAGGGAAAAGTCCCTTGAAATGCTGGAGTTTGTCGGTATGTCCGGCTATATCAACACCATAGCTTCAGGACTCCCTTACGGAAGGAAAAGAGTACTCGAGATAGCCAGAGCTTTAGCGAGC
>WRIP01000217.1 GCA_009782665.1 Oscillospiraceae bacterium | reverse complement strand
ATCCGGAAACGTTGGTTTTCTTCGTAAAGGAAATCTTCGGTACCACAGCATATATATAGGTTGGGGTGCTGAACATCGTTGGTTTTCAACTTCTCAGAGAGATAGTAGCAGTCCTCGTCGGTATCTTCAGTTTTTTCATCTGGTGAGAAGGCAAGTGCCCAAAAACTGTTGGGTCCGTAACCGGTAAACCCGGCATATGCACCCGAAAGACAGGCTACATGGCTGAATGTCTCGGGTTTGCTCATCCCGATATAGAAGGCACCGAATGCTCCCATCGAAAGACCGGCAACAAAGGTATCCTCGCGTCTTCTGGAAACCGGAAAGGTCCAGTTTATAATCTGAGGAAGCTCCGTGGTCATATAGTCATAATATTGAGGTCCTCCACGAGGCATGTTCCTAAAACAACTGTTTTCGGCTCCTGGCATGACAATCGCAATATTGTACTGTTGTGCATAGCTTTCAATTCTTGAGAATCTCATCCAATCATTATCATCACCAAATGTGCCATGGTAGAGATAAAGAACCGGAATGCGAAGCTCATCCGAGTAGTAATCTAGCGAAGGTGCCTCACCACCCATAGCAGCACCCATCATCTCGGAAGTCAGAGGTGTTGGCAATATTACCTCGATGTCAGCTTTGGTGTGCAGGGTTCTAGAGAAGGTCTTCATACTAATATGTGCCATAGTTTTCTCCTTGCATTGAATGATAAAAAATATGCCTAAAGTGTGACTTTAGGCAGTTGAAGTTATTTTACATAGGATACTTTTGAGTAATCCAGTTCATGAGGTTCTTTGGTGACCACCGCTTCACCTATGAGGACCGACATGGTGTAGTTATATTCATCGGGAATAGACATACGTTTCTTGAATTCAGCAGCTCTCCTGCCGGTTAACGGCACACCTGCCATCCCACAGATGACGTTTCCAAGATTAAGTGCATGCGCCGATAGGGCGATGTTCTGGGTTAGAATACCGCAGTCAAGGGGTGAAGCACCCGAGTCGTTGCCAGCAATCACTATCATTAAGGGCGCGTTATAGAATAGTTTGCCGCCACGTTCCATCATCCTATTGTATGATGATTTGTCCTCGCCTTCGGCTAAAATACTCATTCCTTCGGCATCTAATTCATCGATAAAACTCTTGTCGGTGATTACCGAGATAAACCAAGGCATCTGATTCATGGCACTAGGTGCAGCAAGGGCAGCATCCACAATTGCCTTAACCTTCTCGTCCGAGACGGGGTTGCTGCTGAACCCTCGACATGAAAAGCGTTCCATAATGGATTTTTGGGTATCGTTCATAACTTGTCTCCTTATATTATTAATATTATTACCTTATAATAACTATCTATTGAACTCTTAGTAAATACGGGAAACAGACTAGAGAATGGGGTTACCGTTTAAGTCAATCAAGGGATCGCCCATCAGAGCTCGGAATTGATTGAGCTCATCGCGTATATAGTTAGTGAAGATGACTTGATCCTGAGAATGCAGTATGATGTTCATACCATTCTTTGCCCATTCCAGTTCAGGGGTAATCCCTGCAGAGAAGTGATTGCCCACACTCTTGCCATGTTCTTTAGCTTTGGCAATAATGAAATCAACTGCCTCGAGGAACTCTTTCGAGTCATATATTTCGGGTACACCAAGGCTGATACTTAAATCCTGAGGTCCGATTACTATGCCATCTAATCCCTCGACAGATAGAATCTCATCGAGATTATCCATTGCCTTGGTACTCTCGATATTTACAAAGAGGAAATTACCACGATTGTACTGGTTGAAGAACTCTGTTTCAACTTGAGTTAACTTGATATAACCGTGTAACACATCTTGTAAACGTTGTCCTTTCAATGGACGATACTTAACCGCACCAACTAACTGAATAACCTGTTCAGCTTCTTCAATGTATGGTCCTAAAACTCCGTTTGAACCGGCATCTATAGCGATGCAAGCATCATAAGGACTAGGGGTAGGGATTCTCGTCATCGGAGCTATCTCCAGCGCTTTATATACATTGCAATACAGAGAAAGTATACTCCTATCCATCGGGGTATGTTCGGTATCAATGAATACAAAGTCAAGTCCGATGGATTTGAACCTGCGAATCCAGGCAGGTGATGTGGAGGTGATGAGGGTACCATAGATTCTTTCTCGTTTAGCTAACTTCTCGAGTAACTGTACTCCGGTCATGGCTTACTCCTTATTCTTAATTTTTGTATTTGATGAATATAATCTTAACATGCGGTACACCAATATAAATACTCTATCGGACCATCAATCCTGATATGATAAGATAAGGGTTCCTTTATCTCCGTCGATTGCATACTGGAGTGACAACATATGGTCATCCTTTTCTGCTAACAACATATAGTAATCACTTGTATCAGTTTCAAGTGTGGGGGTAAATCCCATAGATTTTACCTGGCTAACGTATGCATCCAGATCGGCTTTCTTAACATCAGCAATCGTCATTACCGTTATACCATCATTGGTAGCTTTCGCTTCTATATTACCCTTAAACTCGGGTAGATTCCCCATCTCTGATTTAGGCCAGGGTAACGATCCTTTTGTTGCTACCGAGAGTGATCCGTCAGGACTATTGTAGACCTTAGCATTGCCGAGTTTTTTAAACGGGGAACAAGACGCGAGTAATAGTGTAAGCATCAATAGAGCAAGTATGAATAGATGCAGTCTTTTTTGCATTTTACATTTCCTCCAAAAATTCAGTATTTTATCAGATTATATCAGAAAATGAACGAGATAACGAGAGATTTTCAGATTTGCACAGGACAAACGCATCAATTTATGGCTATATAAATTGAGGTCTAGACATTGTTTCTTTTTTTTGCTAAGATTGTATTACATAATATGTAATACATGTATTTACGCAGTT
>WRIP01000216.1 GCA_009782665.1 Oscillospiraceae bacterium | reverse complement strand
ATCGTGAATGTTTAAAATGCTTGAAGAAGGATACATATGAACAATTTTTCATCGGTACAAATTACAGATTCCGATATCAAGAGCAGTATATGTCGAGTAATACTCGATGCATTACCGCAATGGTTTGGAATACCTGAGGCTGTAGACGACTATGTACAAAGCGTTAAAACACAACCTTTTTGGGCTGTATACGTCGATGCCATCCCCGTAGGCTTTATTGCTGTTCAGGAACACAACCCCTATACTGCGGAGATAGATGTCATGGGAGTACTACCTGAATACCAACGTAAAGGGATAGGTAGATCACTTATTCATTCGGTAGAAAACTACTGCAGAAAAATCGGTAAGATGATGCTACTTGTGAAAACTCTTGATTTTTCCGATTCCGACATAAATTATGCTAAGACCAGATCGTTCTATATCTCCACCGGGTTTGTGCCGCTGCAAAAACTCGAAGGATATTGGGATGAGAATAATCCATGTCTACTAATGGCTAAAAGTATAAATAACACTGTATGCATCTCAACTCTTTCGTTAAGAGATATATCGAAGGATAATACTCAGCTGATTGAATGGACAAAGACATGGGATTGGGAAGTTGGTAAAATAATTGCATCCCGAGTTGAAAACAACAATTATTCCGAAAATTCGGTAGCATTTGTTTTAACTCTCAATAGGCAGTATGCCGGTCTTTGTATCCTTGAAGCACGAGATGAGTATAGTATGGATGTTGACGGTGAACTGACCCCATTCATCACTGCCGTATATGTAAGCAAGGAGTACCGAGGGCAGCGTATGGGAGAAAAGCTTCTTCTAGTTGCATGTAATACAGCACGCTCACTCGGGTTTGATTCTGTATATCTCATCAGTAATGAACGAGGATATTATGAAAAATATGGATTCACACAATATACCATGACAAACACCAAATCAGGAAGAGTCGAACCGGTATTCAAAAAATCACTTCTGTAGCAGTAGTATTTAGGCATAATAACTCACAAACAACCGGGGTAGTCGTATGACAATCTCGGTTGTTTATTATGTTCCTGATATTTCTGAGATAATCTTCTGCTATGAGAGTGAACTCTACTCTCTCCATTTGGCATATAGGTTTGCCATCCCTTCCTCCAGGGAAGTTTGTGAAAATATTACGTCGACTATACTACCGACTTCTGAAAGCTCTTTAAGCAGCAAATTTGTGTCTGTGTAGGTAATCTCTTTACGTGTTCCATCTTCAAAGCTGACTATAGCAGATTTCACACAATCAAGTTTATCTCTTAGTGCAGTAAAATCACCGTCAAATGCAATCCTACCCTTTGAAATGAGTAATATCCTTTCTGCCATTTCTTCAAGATCATCCATATCATGACTTGTTACAACGATTGTTGTACCCTGTCTTTTATTTAGTTCTTTTAGAAAATCAATCATCTGTCGTTTTACCATGACATCAAGGCCGAGGGTCGGTTCATCAAGCAAAATTAGTTCTGGAGAGTGGAGCAGCAACATAGCTAAATCCGCTCTCATTCGTTGACCCAAGCTCAGTTCTCTAGCAAAGGTTTTCAATAAATCACCAATATCTAACAGTTCGGTGACCATTTCTAGGTTCTTTTGATACAGTGGTTTTGGAATGTCCCATACGACCTGCTTCCACTCAAAGCTTTGGATGACGGGATGATCCCACCACAGTTCCGTTCGGTTACCGAATAGTACACCCATACATCGCATAATGGTGCGACGTTGTTTTTGCGGAGACATCGACAGTACAGATATGTCACCCTCGGTTGGCAGTAGCATTCCTGAGATCAATCTCATCGTTGTACTTTTACCTGCTCCGTTTGGACCGGCATATGCTACAAACTCCCCCTTCTTTATTTCAAACGATAGGTCATCGAGTGCAATTATTGTACGTTTTTCTGGCTTTATAAGGTTATGAAGTATACCTTTTCTTGTATTATCTCGTTGTAGTTGTGTAAAGATTTTTGTCACACCCTTCATACTAACGGCGGAATCCGTAGGGGACATATCTGTTTGAACCTTTTTTGACATAATATGTAAGTCCTTTCTTGAAAAAATATGATGCAACGAGTGATATGAAGAGTGCAAAAAACATGGGATAGAATCCGGAGAGATTCAACGGCGGTCTGCCAAGCAGACTGAGAGACGGGTACCATGCCATAAGCCCTTCTGGGAGAATACTCACCAGTATTAGTTGTAACGCTTTTGGCATCCCTGTCAGTGGGAATGTGCTTATGAAATATGTATCATCTATGGCAGTACTTGAGATTTCTTCGGCAGCAACCGGTGCATAGAATGCCAAGCTAGAGACAAGATATGATCGTGCAATGATAATAACCATGGTACAAATCAAGTATACCATTAACAATAAAAGCCACATAAATGTTATATGGAGGTTTAATCTGTTGGTTGCAATGACCATTAGTAGGATTCCAACGACCAGATTTCCACTACCAGTGAACGGTGCAAATCCGCTTGTAGTTAGCTGAATACCCAGTGATAATGGTTGAATGAAGAGATGCTCGAGTTGCCCTCGACCGATTATTCGACTGACATGGATATTATTTGAAGAACCGAAGAGGATAAATATACCTGTAATCAACGTGTTATATGCCATCATGAACAACACCTCATCGCTTGTCATATCGCTTAATCCATTGAACCTAGCAACGATCAGAAAGATACCGGATAGTGTCGCTATATTATTAATCATATCACCCAAAATACCTATCAGAGCATATTTTGTATCGCGTAGTAGCCAGACTAAATCCATTTTTGCTGAGATACATAGTAGTTTACATATACGACCTAATGAAATTCTATCCTCCATAACTCACCATCTCTTCCTTTGACTTGTTCCAGATGAGTAACGCAGTTGGCCACAATATT
>WRIP01000215.1 GCA_009782665.1 Oscillospiraceae bacterium | reverse complement strand
CGTCGGTTCCGTCGGTATCTACTGCCCCCATCACAATACGGTCATTTCCACCGATGAGCATGGCGCCACTGAGTGCAAACTCCTGATTGCGTCCACCTACACCCAGACTCTTGTCAACGGTTACAATCATCTCACCGAAGTTAATGAGTACACAGGGAGCTTTGTATACCGCTTCTCCGTTGTCCACCGAGCGCGCCAGCATAGCCATTACCTTACCCATTGAGGAGGCATCTATGGTAGTTGTTCTAAGGAAGACATAGGGGGTGAACCCCAACTCTCTACATTTATCTTCAACTACCTGAGGCATACTCAAGTGTTCCGGCATAACTCCATAGATACGTACATCCATCGCTTCAAAGTCTTCGATCGTTAGTACCTGTTGCTCCGGTAGTTCTTTCAATATTGATGCGACCTTGGACATGTGCTCCATGGCATCATAATGCTCGAGGACCTCAAGCGCTCGTTTGGGTGAAATCTTACTGGGTAGTGTATGTAACCATGTGGATAGTCCATACCTCCACCCTCCGAAGTATCCGATACCCGCACGTTCCTTACTGACATCAATCGCAAACAGATGAATCATCTTTGCTGGTTTCAATTTTGTGGTCAAACGTCCTGCCTTCATTCGGTCCACACTATTGCGTATGGCATTGACTTCACCGGTATTAGCGCCACATTCTATCTGAAGAAAACGGGTGACCTCACGTACATCGTCGATTGTGAGCCCTTCGATGGGATAGGTCAATAGCGCTGAGATGCCATTTCCTACTACCGTGATGACTAAATCTCTTTCGGTCAGCTTAATATCCTCAATCATCTTTTCCATCTCAGCACACCCGATGGCACAATACTCATCGGGTACCGGATGTGCGGCTAACATAACCTTCACCTTATCGAGAATAATCTCATCGCCATGTTTGGCAATAACATAACCTCCAGTCAACCAATCCCCGAGTTTCTCTTCCAATGCTTTAACCAAACTCTGGATACCTTTGCCTGCACCGAAGATATATATTCTGTCGATATCACTTCGGGAATATACATCCATTTTATTGAAGGGTGCATCCTCCATCTCGAACTCTTTGTTCCCAATATGGAGCTGTCCGTCAACTATGTTGACAAGATTCAAAGTATTGTAGTAGGGATCTGCAGCCTCCATGCCTGCTTCGAGGATAGATGCGACTATCTGTCTACCTTTGGTATTCCCGTGACTGGTAAGTTGTTCAATGTTCTTTATTCGCATATATGTCTCCTAGAATTCTCTTTCTGTTATTGTTTAGAGAAATTTCTTGCCTTTAAGTCCGCGTTTACCGGCGAATACGGCATTCTTTCCGAGTTCTTGTTCAATAGCTATGAATCTGTTACCCGATTCTCCGGTCCCACCGCCACGAATCGAACCACAGTGTAAACCGATAGCATAATCGCAGATCTCAACACCCTCACCACGGCTGGCACAAGGCATAACTCCATACCCGTTGTTATATGCCAGGTTAACCATATCGAAGGATTCAGAGATTGAACCAATCTGATTGACCTTAAGCAGAACGGTATTTGCAGCACCGAACTTAATGCCTTCTTCGACCCTGGCGACATTGGTTGTGAAAAGATCATCTCCCACCACCTGGATGTCTACATTGCGGGTATATTCTCCGGTAGCTTCGTAATCATCCTCTGGAAGGGGGTCTTCAATGATAACAAATGGCCATCTCTTGGGCATATCGATAAGGTATACTAACAGTTCATCGATATCACGTGGGGTACTGTCAAACAATCCCTCGAATTTGTTAGTCTCTTTATTGAAATATGTATCGGATGCGATGTCCATCTGAATACCGATTTTGTTCTCATAGCCATACTTACAGATAAGCTCGGTCATGATATCCCAGATTTCTTCATCTGTTTTGACAAATCCAGGACCGATGGGACCCATCTGATTGTTGAGTAATGCTCCTATACCGGTACCGAATTTCTTCGGAAGTTCTTCACGCCATCTGTCGACGATATCCCAGAGGGCATATGAAGCTTCAGCAAAGGTGTTAAAGTCATATGCGGTGAACTCGATGGTGGGTTTACCACCGCTCTTCTTGGTATGATCACCGTATCTGTCACTTCCGGAATATACTCCAGCACCGGGTACCGGAAGAATATATGCATTGGCTCCGCCAATATGTTGATATAGCGGGATATGCATCGATAGGGCTCCGGCTTTCAGCACGGCTGCAGATACTGCACCGGTTGCGTTTCCGCCTAATACATCCTTACCGATATCTAACATAACCCTGTCGACCTGGACCTGCTTTGATGCATCCATCCCGATAATGGCTGGAGCTATTTTTTCGTTTATTGCATTGACCGCTTTCATGACGCCTTTTCCGCGCCATCTCTCTCCACCGTCATATGCAAACGGAATCTCATGGGTTCCTATGGATGTACCAGCAGTACATACCGCAATTCCTGTTGCTCCGTTTTCTGTCTTGACAATCGCCTGTACTCCCGGATGCCAACGTCCGGACATAATCTCTCTGCCTTCTACCGAAACAATTGTTGAACCTGACATACTTTCACCTCTCATTTTTTTATGTTTAGTATATTTGAATGTCAACGAGAAACTCTTCTCATTAACAGCATACTCAGGAGTGTTTACCTGTGTTTGAGTTGAAATCAATCACTGTGTATATCATACACCTAAATGGGTGGTATGTCACCTGCAACTGACATTTTTTATGAATAACTGAGTGACGTATTAATGACAGCAGGCAGTAGCTTTGTCAGAAGCAAAAAAATATATGTAGGAGGTTGCAAACAGGTAAGGAACAGAACAGTAAATATCAATGCAGGAGTTTGCAAACAGGTAAAGCACAAAAAAAGATGAATGCTTCATAACATAATAAATTATGAAGCATT
>WRIP01000214.1 GCA_009782665.1 Oscillospiraceae bacterium | reverse complement strand
CAGGATCTGTTCAACAACGATGAGATGAAATCAAGGGTCATCACAGGCGGATCATTCTTTGCTGATTTAGTTGCATTAGACTTTAACAGAGCCGGCAACCTCCCGACCATCTCATGTTGCTATGTCAAGAAACAAGAAAAGAATGTGGTCGCATTCTTAGAGTATCATCAATATACCTGTGAAGGATTGCTTCCGCTTGACGATGATGTACTGATTTATGTAGGCGTACCGGGATTCGGTGAAATGTCAGTCGAAAACATTGAGTGTTTCTATGTTCCGAAGGGAACATTTGTTAAGCTCAATCCCATGGTAGTACACGGTTCACAGTATCCGGTACATAATGAGGAAGCTCATGTTGTCTGTATGCTCCCTGGACGCACCTTTAAGAACGATATGGTAGCGCTCAGAATTACAGATGAAGACAAGATGGCAGAGTTGGTACTCTAATACTATTCTTAGGAAATAAAATCATATCTCCAATCATTTGATTGGAGATATTTTTCAGTTAAGTTTAGCTTCACACCTAAAATAGTAGATGATCAATCGGTAGATTGTCGGAGTAATCTGACAGAAGCTTTAGCTCAGCAGCAGACGGAGGTATGGCTGATCCTCCCTGATCCTTAATCAAATCCATTGCGAAGCGGAAATATGCTTCGTCACCTGGAGGCGGGCAGGTGGTTACCCCATCTAGTGTTAGTACATAGTTTAGTGCATTCGAGGCTAACTCAAGATCCTCAAACGGCCTATACCAGCAATGAACCAAACTATCATCCTCTCCCTCGAGCCATTTGCGTTGACACATCGAGGTGATGGCAATCACCCCGATATCATTACTACTGCAATGAGCTAAGGGTTGTACCGACGCATTCTTTTTGTCGCGATAGGCATAGTTGACTGGGAAAAGCATCGTCTTAAAGTGCTCATATCGCTTAAACATCTCGATAGCAATATGGTCATAGTGTGAGGTAAACCCTATGTTTTTTATCAATCCTTCACCTAGTGCCCATTCAAAGGTTTCAAAAGCACCCGATTCACCAAATATACTATCGACTTCCTCAATGCTGCTGACCGAATGAAACTGATATACATCCAGATAATCGGTCTTAAGAGCCGCTAATGACTCCAATAGATCAGCTTTTGATTTTTCAGCTGTTCGTCCCAGTGTTTTACAGGCGAGGTAGATATCCTTTCGGTAGGGTTCTAAAGCCGGCCCTAGCATATATTGTGCAGTTCCATAAGCCGGCGCTACATCGAAGTAGTTTATATCACGTGAAATTGCTAAATCAACTAGCTCACTGGCTTTACTACTGCTGACTTCATCCAGTACAACACCGGGAAAGGTGAGTATTGAAACATCATAGTTCGTTTTTCCAAGTTTTCGCTTATCCATTTCCTACTCCCATCATATATATTCCGAAGAAATTAATCCTTCCACTAAAATATACAAGAAAATCTACGCGAATACAAGAATCACACTAAATGTACAGTTATCTATAAGATCACAGAGTTGTGTAAGTTGCTGCTATAATATGTGCTTTTTCCTGTCTAGCTTTGATGAATTCGTAATAGAATAGCTACTCTCAGATTACGCTCGCTATTGTCCCATCATCACATTTATCAGGCTATTCTGACGCGCTAGCAGTTACTCAATATAGGGCAGCCTCTTTATCTGTCATCCCGCTGTTGATATTATCCTCAGCTTCCTTTATCTCTGTATGCACATAAAGGTAGGAATCTAGATAGTAATAGAAAAACCGGTAGTAATACTATGTAAATCACTCGACACACAAATCGGTTATAGATATACTGATGGAGGATAATGGTTACTGTTTTGGAAGACTAGTATAATTATCAACTACCGATTAACTAATAAATATGCAAGATTAAGGAAAACCCTCAATGCAGCAATACTCAATTAGACATCCTAGCTATCTTCAAATACATGATGAACTTAAGGTATACATGGGAGCAGATCAGGATTGGTACGAGAAAGCCTGGCAGAAGCGAGCAGGTTGCGGACCCACTACTGCATCAATGGCCATGTTCTATCTCTTAAACAGACAACACAATGAAGCAGAGTCTTTAACCTCACTACGGAACAGTAAACATGAATTCCTGGAATTGATGAACGAGATGTGGTTTCACGTTACCCCTGGTTATCGCGGAGTGAATACGACCGCTATATTTACTAGGGGATGCCTCGAGTATGCCGGTAAGTATGGTATTGATTTGAGCATTAAAACATTAGCTGTTCCGGCAGACAAAAAGCAACGACCGACAAGGGAACGACTTGCCGAGTTTATCATCGAAGCGCTTGAGAAGGACTGCCCGGTTTCGTTCCTTAATCTGCACAATGGGGAAGAGAAAAATCTCGATCGGTGGCATTGGGTACTGTTAGTGTCCTTCGATCCGACCGATGGAAAAGCAATTATGTATGACCAAGGGGTGAGTGGATGTATAGACATGTATCTATGGCTTAACACTACACTTTATGGTGGAGGACTAGTCACACTCGACGAAGCGTAAATATATTATGGGATTTAACCGGGAGTTAGTTGATGAAAGAATTTGACAGGTCAAAACAAATCATCAGATATACCATTACCGCACTATTAATTGTAGTGGTGATACTTCTAAATCTGCATAACGAGAAGTTCTCCAGTATACAATCAGCGGGTGACTTTAAGGTAGTGGAACAAGCGGTTCCAATACTGGATGTTACCGGTTGTATGACCGATTGGACTACCGGATTCAGTGGAGTATTTGCAGTTAGCGATTGGTTCTTCATGCCAAATTACGGTCGATACCAACTGCTTGTGACTGCCGATACCGGTAGTGAGAATAACCAGGTGGAGTTGTACTACTCCGACGGGCGAAGCGATGAGCTGCTTCACAACATGACGATACA
>WRIP01000213.1 GCA_009782665.1 Oscillospiraceae bacterium | reverse complement strand
TCTGCTTTTGTTCTAGCAACTTACGTGTGTCTTTAGAGAGTATATACAGTTCCATCAGAGATGTCCCACCAAGCCCATTTACGAGCAATGCTACCTCACAGTTTACATAGTCATAGTCGTCGAGAATTTTTGCAAGTAGTATCTCTGCAATATCTCTTGAAGCTCGAATTGTACTACGCTCCACACCGGGTTCACCGTGTACACCCATGCCTATTTCAATCTCATCTTCTGCTAGCATAAATCCCGGTGTACCTACACTTGGTATTATACAAGAGCTCAAAGCCATTCCCATTGAACGCATATTGTCTACCGTTTTCTGAGCTACTGCTTTGACTTCATTAAGGGTTGATCCAGTTTCGGATTTAGCTCCCGCGATTTTGTGAACTAGCACCGTACCGGCAATACCGCGCCGCCCTGTAGAATATGTGGAGTTGGGTACAGCAACATCATCATTTACGATTACAGAATCTACTGTAATCCCCTCTGCTTCTGCTAATTCCTTTGCCATATCGAAATTCATGATATCACCGGAATAGTTGGTAACGACTAACAGTACTCCTTTTCCGGTATTTGCTTTCTTTATACCTTGAAGTATAGCTTCTGGTCCGGGAGAGGCAAATACATTGCCTGCGACAACCGCATCAAGCATACCATTTCCTACGTATCCTGACTGAGCCGGTTCATGTCCGGAACCTCCACCGGAAACTAACCCAACCTTATTTCTTCTCTCTCTTTTATAGACAACCCAGTGTTCTTTAATTAAACAAAGTGAATCGTTTGCCAAAACTAAACCGGTAAGAGTATCAGTGACTACATCATTTGGATTGTTAATTATTTTCTTCATTTATACCTCATGAATACATAACGTCTGGTTGTTAGCTAAAATATATCAGAGAATCAGAATCAAAGCTAAATCTAATGCCGACACACCATTTATGGCATCTACTCCACATCCCAATTCCCAAAGAGGTGGAGAGGTGTCGTGTCTTTTTAGGGCATCGTTTATGTTTATACCCCGTTTATTAGCAATTTCAAGTGTATAACCATCAACAATAGCACCGGCAAGACACTCGGGTGCTCCAGATAGATTAAGTCCGCCCGGTCCATCTGTTCCATCGGTGTCAACGGCACCAATTACAATACTATCACTGCCGGCAATACTGACTGCTGCTGTTAGACAGAACTCTTGATTTCTACCACCTATACCGGTTTCGTCACCGACAGTAACCAGTAGTTCTCCTGAGGTCATGAGAATCACAGGTTTTTCTAAAGGTTGATTTAGTACCTCTATATTCTTTGCAATAGAGGCTATAACTTTACCTGCTTCTGATGCTTCAGCGGACATAAATTCACTCAGCATGAAACAGTTGTATCCCAACTCTTTTGCTCGTTTTTTTACAGTGGGATATACCGTAGCATTCTTAAATAATAACCCGAAAAATCGCGAACCTATAGATTCGTATTCATCAAATCTCATGTTCTCATTAGCGATATTTCCATTGAGTAGATGATTACGAATACTTTCTGGGGTTCTATCCCATGCATCCCATTTATGTATTCTATCAATTGCATCCTGGTATGTTGAATCAGCACAGAGCTGTGGAAAGAAGGTGTTCTTCTCTAACATCTCCCTGTATCCTACCCTTACACCGGGCGTGTTGGTCTTAGCAGGATCTGCTACCGTCATATGAACAATGGTCGCAGGTAGAAACATTCTAGTTATACGACCACCTTTGAACCTGTCTATATGTGTGCGGATAATATTTAAATCACCGGTAGGTACACCTTTTTCAATCTGCATCATATAAGTGAAATCTGTTATTTCTTTTAATGTGATATCAGCTGCAGGCCAGGTCATCAGAGAACCGCATCCACTACCAGTCACAGTAAATACTAAATCTCTTTCGGTAATGTCTTTAGTGAGCTCAAATATCTTCTCACAACCGATAACACAGTTATCATCAGGTACGGGATGACCTGCTAAAGTCACTCCGATTTTTTTACACTCAATAGGATCTCCGTGTTTAGCGATAACATGTCCGCCGGTAAGTGCATCCCCTAGTATCTCTTCGAATGCAACTGCTGCGCGTTGAACTCCTTTAGCCGCACCTATGACATATACTCGGTCAAAGTCAGCGAGATCGTAGACAGCTTTACCTCCTCTTGGGTCACCCTTCATCTCATATTCAGGATTATCAATTGTGATGACATTATTACGAAAATCAATGAGATTCTTTACACCGAAATACGGGTCAAGTGAATCTAGTCCTACGTCAAGGAGTTCTGCAACTATCTTCCTTCCAATAATGTTTCCGTGTGATGTCAGCTGTTGCATGTTTTGAATACGCATAATTAACTCCCGAGATTTAATGGATATTCGCTATAATTATATACCGGCTAAGAATACTGTATGTTATACATATTGCGATAAATTCCGTCCTGTGCTACCAATTCATCATGGTTACCATCCTGAACTATCGAACCATTCTCAAACACTAGTATCTTATCAGCATTTCTTACGGTAGACAGACGATGAGCAATAACTATTATTGTGCGTTTTCCCTGAAGGTCGTTTATTGCCTTCTGTATGTCGGCTTCGGTTTGTACATCGACCGAAGCGGTAGCTTCATCGAGTATTAATATGGGAGCTTTACATATAATGGCTCTAGCTATAGCCAGTCTCTGCTTTTGTCCACCAGATAATCTCAGACCTCTCTCCCCTACCACTGTATTATAACCATCTGATAGTTCCATGATTGCGTCATGAATACGAGCAATTTTTGCGGCTTCTACAATCTCATCATCAGATGCATGAGGTACTGCAAATGCTATGTTCTCAGCAATAGTTCCATTAAACAAGAATGTCTCTTGAAGTACAACAGCGATGTTTTTTCTTAAGGTTTGCAGTTCG
>WRIP01000212.1 GCA_009782665.1 Oscillospiraceae bacterium | reverse complement strand
AAGTCATTGTTTATACTCACAAAAATGGATACTGGTTAGATCGTTTCCACCATACAGTACTTATCAGAGGAACAACCTCCTATGAGGACACCTATCATTTCCCTCCTCCTAATCCCGGATATATCCAAGGGGTAGATAGTTGTGTAGTGACCAATCTCATTTTTGATACATACTATCCCAACATATCGTTTTTTCTGTACTCCTTCCCTACAATTTCCTCACTACCAATTTTTATAATCAGCATTTTCTTCTCAATTTTACGAAGAAGAATCATATTAAACGCAAATACTGGATCGATATATCTTTTTATGCAGGATGTATATTCACATATATACTTTTTCTTGCAGTCACAGCATCGAGTATGGACAGATATGCATTTCCCCTCACGCTATGGTGTATAGTGTTATTGTTTCTATTGGTAAAACCTGTAGTTTTCGGTTTTGCAGAAAAATTCCGTAAGGGATAATATTTCACGAAACCATTCGATTAACGTCATTAGAGTTTCCACTTGTTGATTCATGAATTTCAAATCTGAGAAAATTAATATAGTCTATTTAGTCTCAAACCAAGTAAAAAAATAGTAAAGATTATGGGATTTAACCGGGAGTTAGTTGATGAAAGAATTTGACAGATCAAAACAAATCATCATATATACCATTACCGCACTATTAATTGTGGTGGTGATACTTCTAAATCTGCATAACGAGAAGTTCTCCAGTATAACATCAGCGGGTGACTTTAAGGTAGTGGAGCAAGCGGTTCCAATACTGGATGTTACCGGTTGTATGACCGATTGGACTACCGGATTCAGTGGAGTATTTGCAGTTAGCGATTGGTTCTTCATGTCAAATTACGGTCGATACCAACTGCTTGTGACTGCCGATACCGGTAGTGAGAATAACCAGGTGGAGTTGTACTACTCCGACGGGCGAAGCGATGAGCTGCTTCACAACATGACGATACATCAGGGTTCGGGAACCTCAATCAGTTACTTCAACTCCAAAGCGGATATAAAGTATGTGCAGGTGAGGATTGTCTTTGAGGGTGAAGGATATCTCAACATTAAAAATGTCGAGATATACTCTGACGTAGCATATTCAGATACCTACTTTTTTGCTGCAGTCACAGCAATAGCCCTATTGATGTTGGGACTGTATATTTTTGTACTCAGAGGTAAAAACAGATTATCTTCGGTCGTTGATACACATCTCGTTGATTGTGTGGTGCTTATTGGAGCAGTCGTCTTTATTTCACAACCGACCTTCATGGGATACATGATGGCTGCTCACGATATGTTTTTCCATCTATCACGAATCGATGCAATTAAGGATGCGTTATTGGCCGGTAGCTTTCCGGTCAGGATGTATATGTCCGAGAATGCGGGATATGGGTACGGTGCCGCAATGTATTATCCAGACCTCTTCATGTATATCCCGGCTGTGCTTCGAATTATAGGTGTATCTCAACAACTCTCATATACATTCTATCTGTTCATTGTGAATATCTCTACGGCATATATATGCTACTATGCCGCAAGAAGAGTCTTCAAGGACAGGTTTACTTCACTGATGACGTCATTAATATATACCACTGCACTCTACCGATTGGTAAATATCTATACTCGGGGAGCCGTGGGTGAAGTGACTGCGATGGTATTTCTGCCGCTAATTGTAGCAGGGCTTTATGAGATTTTCTTCGGTGATCGAAAGAAATGGTATATAGCTGCAATAGGGTATACTGGGGTGATACAGTCACATATACTCACCTCTCTCTTAGTGTTCATATTCTCGCTGTTGTTCGGATTAATCTTTATTACTAAGATAATCAAGGAGAGACGATATATCTCTCTATTCATGGCATTCGGTGCTGTGTTAGCAGTAAACCTCTGGTTCATCGGTCCATTTATCGAGATGTATACCGGATACCCGACGAACTTCGGTTATCAACGAGTTACCTCATACCGACAGTCTACTTATCTGAGTAAAGTACTTGATGTTTTCATCAATTCATATGGTGCCTCCGAGGGTCTCGGCAGTCCGATTACTAAGGAGATGGGATTGTCTTTAGGTCTTCCGATAATTTTTTCACTGGCAGCTCTCATATTGTGGTTTACGGTTAGAAAGCGAGATAGGAAATATGACCGTACTGAAAAGATAGCAGTCTTTCTGACAATATTCGGAATGCTTGCGGTATGGATGATGACATATCATTTCCCGCTATATGCAATTGTGAAATCCTCGATAGGGGAATTGATAAACAGCATACAGTTTCCCTGGAGATTGCTTTCGATTGCCACACTCTGCTTCGCGTTCAGTGGAGCATTGGGGATTACACGTTTCGGAGACTACTTGAAAAGCAAACGAATACTCGCAGTGGTTTTAGCTGTGACCATTGCCATAAGTGGTGGAGCATTCTTCTATGGAGTAATATATACTGTACCTGAAGATCCCAATCTTAGCGAACAGATCTTTCGATATAAGCCGATAGTTGGGGTATTAGACTCATACCGAGAATACCTACCTGAATCATTTATCTATTCCAGAGAGAAATTGAATAAAAGAGGAGATGAACCACAACTCTCCAATCCAGAATCGGTGATTGAAACTTTTAGTAATTCTAACAAAGGACTGGTTTTCAGCTACAGTGGCGGAGCAGGTGAAGTGGTATTACCATTAGTCTACTATCCCGGATATACTGCAAAGAATAGTAACAATGAACGCATACCGGTCGAAGCTGATTCTGAACTATTCGCTAAACTCACACTGTCGGAGTATGCTGACACAATTACAGTAAAGTATACCGGTAAAGCTCATTGGGTTATATATGATGTAACCTCACTCATGTTTATACTCTTGGTAATATCATCCCAAGTATTTACTCGTGTTAAAAGGAAGAAATCCGACGATACAGATTGTCTAAAACGAAAATCGGTAGGTGACTAAGATGAAAAAATT
>WRIP01000211.1 GCA_009782665.1 Oscillospiraceae bacterium | reverse complement strand
CTATCTGACCTTAACCAATCTCGATGATAAAGATATCGACCGTATCATCGAAATGAATGTCTCTCCCATAAACATATCTGTGCATACCACCAACGGTGAACTCCGCAGTTTCATGCTACAAAACCCTGCTGGTGCCGATTCACTGAGGTTTATGTACCGGTTAGCCAAAGCCGGTATTAGCATCAACTACCAGGTAGTACTCTGTACCGGTATTAATGATAGCGCGGAACTGGAAAAAACACTGGATGATCTCATCGAACTCTATCCCTCAACGAGGAGCATCTCGGTCGTACCGGTCGGACTGACTGCCCACAGAACCAATCTTCATGAGCTCCAACCTCTGGGAAAACAAGAGGCAATAGATGCACTTGATTTAGTTGTTCGAAAACATAAATACTGCCGAGAGCAGTTCGGAACCGGACTGATCTATGCCGCAGACGAACTTTTCATTCTGGCAGGTATAGAGATACCTGAACCACAATACTACGATGAGTTTCCTCAGATAGAAAACGGAGTAGGCATGACATCGCTGTTTGAGTCGGAGTTCCTCAGTTCACTAGCAGACTGCAGTGCAGTTGACAGTGCACCGATAGATATTGTGACGGGAACCATTGCCAACCGCATGATGTCAAAACTGATGAAGCAAGCCAAACAACGATTTGACGATCTCAACTATCGAATTCACTGTATCGAAAATAAGTTTTTCGGTGGAAATGTAACAGTAGCAGGACTACTAACCGCAACCGATATCATGAATCAAATTACACCCGAAGACATGCTGGGAGATAAGATGCTGATACCCAGTTCCATGCTACGGAGCGAGGGAGATATATTTCTGGATGATCTTACTCCAGAACATCTGTCCAAGAGATATAATGCGAAGATAATAACCGTCTCAAACGGGCATGAGCTGGTTGAGACATTCAGTAAACAGGAGAAAGAAAGTTGGCAAAACCCACCGTCGCAATAGTTGGAAGACCAAATGTAGGTAAATCAACATTGTTTAACAAAATCATAGGACAACGTCGTTCCATCGTCGATGATACACCGGGTATCACCAGAGACAGAATATATGGAGATGCTGATTGGAACGGATACTACTTTTCACTCATCGATACCGGCGGATTGGAACTGGATACGACCGATGAAATTAAGACGCATGTCTTAGAGCAGGCCAGAATCGCGCTCGATATGTCCGACTGTATTATCATGGTCACCGACATCCATGCTGGTGTTACAGCAGCGGATATCGAGATAGCCGAGTTATTAACTCGAAGTGGAAAACCCATATTGCTTGCGGTGAATAAGGTGGACCGAATCGGAGAGGTACCGTTGGAACTCTATGACTTCTACTCGCTCGGAATCGGAACTCCCATTCCCATCTCATCGATTCATGGTTACGGGACCGGAGATCTACTGGATGAGGTGACAAAAAGTATTCCGAAATACGATGAAGATGAAGAACTGCATGAGGAGATAAAGGTTGCCATTATCGGCAGACCGAATGTCGGTAAGTCCACTCTCATTAACACCATCCTCAAGGAGCAGCGCTTGATTGTCTCGGAGATCGCCGGAACCACCAGAGATGCGGTGGATGCCGCGGTTACCAATCAATACGGAAACTATGTATTCATAGATACTGCCGGTATGCGACGCAAAGGAAGGATATCTGCTGATATTGAACGCTACTCGGTGATGCGAGCTCTGAGTGCGGTGGACCGCGCTGATGTGGCAGTCATAATGCTGGATGCCACTGAAGGTTATGCGGAGCAGGACAGCAAGGTTGCTGGATATGCCCACGAACAGGGCAAAGGTTGTATCATCGCTATAAATAAGTGGGACCTGGTGGAGAAGGACACTAAGACGATGGATAACTTGAGAAAGAAGTATATGAATGACTTCTCATTCATGCCCTATGCCCCCATTATCTTCATCTCGGGAAAAACCGGTCAGCGAATTGAAAGGCTGTATGAGCTAATTAATTTCGTCAATGAGCAAAATTCAATGAGAATATCTACCGGGATGCTCAATGAGTTGTTGGCTCGTGCTACCTCAAGGGTGCAGCCACCTTCCGATAAAGGACGAAGGCTAAAGATCTTCTATATCACTCAAGCTTCCACCCGTCCGCCTACCTTCGTGGTGTTTGTAAACAAAGCAGAGCTGTTTCATTTCTCCTATGCGAGATATATTGAGAACCAAATCAGAGATACCTTCGGTTTGGAGGGAACTCCAATCCGCATGATTGTGAGAGAAAGGGAGCAAAAATGAGGTTTAAGCTGTTTGAAATCTTCAATGCAATCCCGGTGGAGCAGATTACGAATGCCACCTTTCTGCAGAAGTTTTTGGTTATGCTAGCGGTTTCGGTGTTGGGATACATACTCGGGTCGCTGTGTTTTGCCATTATCTTTACCCGACTATTCACCGGTAAGGATATACGAAAACTCGGAAGCGGAACAGCCGGAACAGCCAATGTACTGCGTAATGTCGGGGTATTACCTGGTATTCTGACAGGGGTATTTGACTTTCTTAAGGGGGTTGTCGCAGTATACTGTGGTTTCTTCTTGTTTAAGATGGTGGGATTTGAATCATATGCCGGAGGCTGTTTTGCGACAGTCTTTGTACTGCTGGGTCATTTTTACCCCGTCTTCTTCGGTTATCGGGGAGGTAAAGGGGTCGTGACCATGGGTGGTATCATATCGGTACTACACGTCAAGCTGTTCCTGTTTCTAGTACTCATCTACTTTACGGTATTGCTGATTTCCAAGATGACCTCACTTGCGGCACTAATCACCTTCTTCAT
This sequence comes from Oscillospiraceae bacterium, assembly GCA_009782665.1. Classification (GTDB taxonomy): domain Bacteria; phylum Bacillota; class Clostridia; order Oscillospirales; family Ruminococcaceae; genus WRIP01. The sequence continues at coordinate 158 of WRIP01000211.1, read as the reverse complement.
ACTGCCAATTGCTAATCTGGTTATCTGTTTGTTGGAGCATCAGAAATATCTGTTTTCTACCATCCTGTATATTTGTGTTACCTTTCTCATATTCTTTACCCATCGCGAGAACATTAAGCGACTCAAGGCGGGTACCGAACCCAAGTTGGTCGTAAAGA
>WRIP01000210.1 GCA_009782665.1 Oscillospiraceae bacterium | reverse complement strand
ACTATGAGGAATAGATTTGATGAAGAACTCGACGCATTGCATAGTATGCTGTCTACAATGGGAGCGTACTGTGAGAGTGCTATCGCCAGTGCTACAAAAGCTTTACTAGACGGGGATATTGAGCTGGCTAAGCAGGTGATGAGCAGTGAAGGTAGAATAAACCAGATTGAGCAGCACATTGAAGAGATGTGTCTACGTCTCATACTCCAACAACAACCCGTAGCCAAGGATCTGAGAATTATATCCTCTGCCATCAAGATGATTACTGACATGGAACGAATAGGTGATCAAGCTTGCGATATTGCCGAAATAGTTACCATGACCGACATCAAACCCATCGATGCCGGTACACTCGGACAGATGGCACGGGAAGCCATAAAGATGGTAACTGAGAGTGTCGAGGCATTCGTGAGATCCGACCTGGAACTGGCAAAGTCCGTCATCGAGTATGATGATGTAGTCGATAACCTGTTCGACAAGGTCAAAAGCGAGCTGTTTCAGCTGATAAAGGCTGGAAGCGAAACCGCTGAATATGCACTGGATATTTTGATGATAGCCAAATACTTTGAACGTATTGCAGATCATGCCACCAACATTGCTGAATGGGTTGTGTTCTCGATAACCGGAACTCGTGTCCTGACCTAGTAAAGAAACATATTATCCGTTCTGACCGACAGAAAAAAGCATCTGTACCGGAATGTATAGACGCTTTTTATGTTATACTGATATATACATCATACTTTTTGTCGTAGCGGGAGTACTATCATGATACAAAAAACAGACATTGAACGCCTACAACAGTTGGGGAGAAGAGTTCTGGAAATATCTTCATATGAGAGTAATGGTGAAAACAAGAGATTGTGGACCAATATGAACGATCTCATACCGACGAGACCCTTGATTCATGTGCGTGACTACCCACTCTATCTGTTAGAATGCAATGATGAGTTAACCCCGATCATCACGGATCCTATGCTAAAAAATATCGAGATGAAACTGTTGCTCTTAATCTATGAATACACTCATATGAAATGTAATCGGGTCATCGAACCGTATGTGGAATGTGACGTAGTATTCAGCGATTCGGGATTCGGCATAGAGGCAGATAAACCCATTGTCACCAATGCCGGTTTAACACAATATAATCAGTCGATAAGCTACACGCAGCAGATATTCTCGTTCGATGATATCGAAAAGATTGAGTACGCGAAGATTACATACTTCAAGGAGCAAACAGAGAAAAACCTCGCTACTCTTCAAGAGATATTCGATGGGATACTTCCGGTACGCCTATTTGGACGCAGTCAGTTTAACTGTACCCCGCTTGATGATATTATGACCTATACGAGCATCGAACAAGGCATGATGTATCTGGCACTACAACCTGAGCTCATGCATAGTCTGATTTCAAGATATATTGAGGTTCAGATAGACCGAATCAAACAGTATGAATCGCTAGGAATTATCTCCTCGAACAATGCATTTAAGAATGTCGGTAATAACTGTATCGGATATACCTCTTCATTAGCTCCACCAACCGAAAGTGGTATTGGAGCAAAAATCAGTGATATCTGGGGAGAAAACAGTGACCAGATTATGACCTGTGTATCCAAAGAGATGAGCGAAGAGTTTGCGTTTGCTCACGAAATGACCTGGGCATCTATGTTCCCCATATACTCTTATGGTTGCTGCGAACGGTTGGATAACAAAATCGGATCTCTCTTGGAATACTTTCCGAATATCCGCAAAATATCCTGCTCTCCATACAGTGATCTCGAAGCTACACTAGAACAATCAGAAGGCAGGACGGTTATTAGCTTTAAGCCCAATTCCAACTACCTGGCTCTCGGAGCTAATGCAGATTTTGATTACCTTAGAGATGAGATAGTTGAGGTATGCAGGTTAGTAGAAAAATATCAGGCAAATGTAGTATTAAACATGAAGACCCTTATCACGCTACAGCAACAACCCTGGAGGTTATGGCAATGGTGTAGTATGGCCCAAGAGATTGTAACCGCTCATTTCGGATAACGGAAACATGACCTAGATATTTAAGAAAGCAGGAAGTTATGGACAAGAAACACATACCCATCGAAAAGCGTTCTAAGAAAGCACAACAAGACTTTCACAAGGAACAACGAAACACTTGGGGAGTAATAAATCCGGTTACTCGTAAACCACCCAATCCCAAAGCATACAACAGAAACAAAAACAGACATAAGGTCAACAAAGACTCTATGTCTGATTTTTTATTGTTTGATGTCACTTCTATTCCAGATAGTTATCTCTAAGACTTACGATATCGTCATCGGTTACATTCATATGTGTTTGGATATATGAAATTACTGAACCCGAGATTGCTTCGGCATTATCTAGATAATGCTCAAGATACTGTGGGAGTACCTCATATGTGACCTTAAGTGCCTCGAGATACTGTGGATCGTCATCTTTTTCCTTAGCTTTTTGTAATAATCTTTCGTTCTCTTTTTTGCGTAGATGGTTGGTCAGCATATACTCTGCTAGTATATCTGCTCGTGTAACACCTAATAGCGAATACAGTATCGCTGCTGCTACCCCGGTTCGGTCCTTACCGGCATAACAGTGAAACAGTATGGCACCCTCCCGGTTATCCTTCACGATATCTATGAATCTGGATAAAGCATCGATGGTAAAGGGATTTCTCAGCAGCCGATCATACACATTAGTCATGTATTCTACTACCTTCGCTATCTCCCTCAGTTTTCTGAATTCCTTCTGACTCGGGGGAGGAGCGTTTTCTGGTTGGGGTTTATGCAGATAGTTGTTGATATATCCTACCCCTTCAATTTCATCGTCCGGATACTTGGCAACCTCTCCGATACTACGAAAGTCCACAATAAGCTTTAGGTCATAGTTATCTTTCAGATCCTGTTTGTCTTCACTACATATTCCGACCAACTCGCCGGCCCTCAATAATCTTTTGATCTTGACGATTCTTCCATCTTCA
>WRIP01000209.1 GCA_009782665.1 Oscillospiraceae bacterium | reverse complement strand
ATCGGATTTGCCGGAAACATAGGGAAGGCTCAGAATCTCGAGAAGACGATTGAAGCTACCAAACTTTGCGGTATAGATTCACTTAAATGGTTAATCGTCGGGGACGGTCCCGATCTGGATCTACTAAAGACACTGGTTGAGGAACACAACCTGGAGGATCAATATCGCTTCACCGGATGGGTTAACGGTGGTCAAGTCTATACATATCTCAGCCTGGCAGATGCTTTGTTTCTGCCGTTAATGGATCAAGAGGTGTTGAATCTGACGGTACCTGCAAAGTTGCAGACCTACATGAATGCGGCAAAACCCATACTGGCGTTTATGAACGGTGCAGGAGCCGATATGGTAACGGAAGCCGATTGCGGGGTAACCGCTACCGCAGAAGATACCGCCTCACTGGCAACGGCACTGCAAAGAACTTCTGAGTTTACACCCGAACAACTGAAAACGATGGGGGAGAACGGGAAACGTTACTGTACCGAACAGTTCAACAAAGACAAACTGATAAACGATCTGGTTCAATATATATCACGGGCAATACGGGAGTATGGAGCATAATACTATGAGAATACTGGTAATTATCCCGGCATACAATGAAGAAGGATCTATCCTTAGTGTTATAGAGGAGCTGAGTAATGCCGATGTAGAGGTAGATTATGTTGTCATTAACGACTGTTCAACCGATACAACCTTAGAAATCCTCGAAGCTAACTCCATTAACCGGATAAACCTACCCTGTAATCTCGGCATCGGAGGAGCTATTCAAACCGGATACCTCTATGCTTTGAACTATGACTATGATATTGCAGTACAGTTGGACGGAGACGGACAGCATGATCCCAAGTATCTCCACAGTATTATTGACCCGGTAGCTATCGGAGAAGCTGATATATGTATCGGTTCTCGCTTCATACAAAAGGACGGCTTTCAGACCTCGTTCATGCGTCGGTTGGGAATCAGGTTACTATCATTCATAATTAAACTGTGTGCAGGGGTAAAGGTCACCGATGCTACATCTGGGTTCAGAGCCTGTAACAAAGCGATGATTGCTCATTATGCTAAGCATTATGCACAGGATTATCCTGAACCTGAAGCCATCGTATCAGCGGCTCTCTACGGATATAAATATAAAGAGATACCAGTTGTAATGCGGGAACGCACTACCGGTACCTCTTCAATATCGGCATTTAAATCTATCTACTTTATGTCAAAGGTATCATTGGCAATATTAATATATAGGTTGATGATCACCTCAAATAAGCCAAGGAGAAATTAAGATGATACAGAGTCTTAGGATTTTTCTAGCAGTAAGTATATTGGTTTACTTCGTTATACTCATGGTAATGCTGAGAAAAAAGATGTTGAGTCTGAAATACACCATTGTCTGGATAGTCAGCGGTTTGTTTATGGTTATCTTCATTATCTTTCCGCAACTAATATTTGATGGTTCCGCTTTCATAGGTATCTCAAATCCGGTTAATGCCATATTCTTTCTGGCGATAGGTTTCTCTATAATACTATTGTTGTCATTAACATCAATAGTGTCTACACTAAATGAGAGAAATCTGAGACTCACACAAGCGTTAGGATTGATTGAAGAGAGAGTAAACTCTTTAGAGAAACAGTCTAAACAGGACAATTGATTCTATAATAGCTTAGTTTGAAATCTGTGTTGATGGTTCTAACTGATATGCACCGTAAACTATGTCAAATCATACTTACGATATTTCATATACCCATAAATATTCAACGGGATATTAAGATATCCCGCTTTTCTTCTTATAGTCTGAGGGTGACGTCAACTCAATAGTTTCTCTTATAAAACAGTAGATACCCGACAGCAATATGTTGTCATATACCGTGTTTGAATAAATTTGTTGACCGTATCGGGAAAGTCCCCTTGCCATACGTTCTTAATACACCAAAAGAGTAACTCTTTATGCATATGAATTCTATAGACAAGAAATATGAAACTATTCGATATATGATGATATCGAAGTCGTTCAGGGTACCTCAACCGTCATAAATGAACACAAAAAGCTGATTACGGACGAAAAAAGCATTGTTGATATATAGAAACAGAGATGATAGTACTGTCTATTCTTGTATTTGCTTAACCACATCATCTTGTCCTTCACCTGCCTCGACTATTAATGCTTTTCTTTTACGTTCACCGGTTAACAGGTTCCCGAGGAAGATATATGTCTTTGCCAACACAAAAATCGTTACACAAAGTAACAACAGTAGTCCGATTATTGAAAAGAAGCATTTATTAGTCCAAACGAAGGAGTTCCAAATTACTCGAGCAATATTGGTAGAGTCACCCTCATACAAAGATACATTAATAGTACATAATGCATTATCATCACTGTATTCTCCGAGATCTACGGCTTGTTGAAGCAGCATGCTTTCAACATCAATGATTGAATCTTCCAACTTCAGTCGTTCATTTATGCTTCCGCTGTGTTCACGTAACGAAACATAGCTATCAAGACGCTTTTCCAGTTCCTGTTTTTGAGCTAGCATTTGTCTATACTCATAAGTCTTGTCTGTCTTTTGTGATGTGGAAGAAACCAACATACCAACATCCTTAACCGCTTCAAGACAACTGTTGAAGTATTGTGGTTTCACCCCTATAACTCGCGTTATTGTCCTTTTACCGACAAGACCCTTAGCTACTTCCGTTTGTATTACTGCTTGTGAATTTTCTATGGCAGCATCAAGTTTAGCAAGATCGTCATCAAAATATACTGTTTTGGCAGTTATAGTAGCGACCTGCTCATATTTCTGTTCCAGTATTTCAGGATTCCCGACATTTGTTCCTACATATTCTTTTCTGAAGGATGCAACATTTTGAGTGGACTTAATGTAACTATCATATCCGGTATAGTAGTAATTATCGGATATCGCAGGATCCTCATATGTTACCATATCATATATGAACCTTCCGACAAGAATCAGGATATATAGTGACAATAACAATATGAGTGC
>WRIP01000208.1 GCA_009782665.1 Oscillospiraceae bacterium | reverse complement strand
ATTTGTTTGAGTTTCTTTCCGCCCTTTCCGATGATTATCCCTTTATGGGATTCTTTCTCGCAGAGTATGACGGCTCCAATATCGATGATATCACTGTTTTCTCTTTCGGAAAATGACTCAATCGACACTGCAGTCCCATAAGGGAGTTCGTCCGATAGGCTCATTATGAGCTGTTCGCGTATGAATTCGGAGACAATGACCCTTAGAGGTATATCGGTCAAGGTATCCTCATCATACATAAACTCTCCAGGTTTTGCATACGAAGATATAGTCTTCATCAGCTCATCAATACCATATCCATCAGCTGCGCTCACCAATGCGGTATCGCAAAAATCATATACTTCCGATAGTTTTTGAAGCATATCTCTACCCTTGGTTCTGCTTTTCAGGATATCTGCCTTATTCATCACTAGTACCACCGGCAGATTTCGTGATTTGAGCTGCGAGAGCAGTTTCATTTCCTGTTCATCGAAAGACTCTTTGGGATAGACGATGAAGAGTACTAGATCGATTCCGTCTACTGCCTGGTAGATTTCATCCTGCATGTATTCACCCAGTCGGGTTCGGGGTAGATGCATTCCCGGAGTATCCGAGAACATATACTGAGTATCTTCAATTGTAATAACGCCCATTATCCGGTTTCTCGTTGTCTGAGGTTTAGGAGTGGTTATGGCTATCCTTGCACCAACGAGTCGGTTCATGAGCGTCGATTTTCCTACGTTAGGAATTCCGATTATTGCACAAAAAACATTCTTTCTACTACTCATCATCGGACACATAGTTAAACCCGCGTGGTAGACCGAGTTTTGTCAAAATAGTTTCTTCTTTCTCACGAATATATACTTCCTGCAGTCCGCCCTCTTCGTGATCGTATCCCAACAGATGTAGCATGGAATGAACTGTGAGAAATGCTATCTCGCGTTGAAGACTGTGATTGTAGAGTTCTGATTGTGAGTAAGCTTTTTCCATCGACAGTACGATATCGCCTAAGGATATGGGGTGTTCATCGGACGTCAGTTGTTTGTGCTGACCTTTCTCGAAGAGTGGGAAGGATAGGACATCAGTCTCTTGGTCAATTCCCCTATATTCATAGTTGATTTTCCGTATCTCGTTATTATCTATGAGTGATACGCTAATCTCTACGGGATACGCAATTCCTTCATCCTTGAGCACTGCGTTACAGCTGCGTCTGATGAGTAGTTTAATCCCTGAAGGGATCTTTACCTTCGATTGCATATTTGTCACTACTACATTGTTCTTCAATATTTAGTACCCCGTGCTTTACTATCTTTTCGAGCTGATGCTCTGGCATATGCTTTTACAATATCTGCGACCAGACGGAATCTGACAATATCCTTGTCATTGAATCTCACATCGGTGATCCCTTCGATATTTTTCAGTAGTCGAGTGGCTTCAATCAACCCCGAACGATCCTTGTCTACCAAATCTATCTGTGTAATATCTCCGTTTACCACCATCTTAGAGCCGGTACCAAGTCGGGTGAGAAACATCTTCATCTGCTCCGGTGTAGTGTTCTGAGCTTCGTCGAGTATGATGAAGGCATTGTCGAGTGTTCTGCCTCTCATGTATGCTAGCGGAGCTACCTCAATTATTCCTTTTTCCAGATGCTTCTGAAACCCTTCTGCTCCAAGTAGATCGAATAACGCATCATAGAGCGGTCTGAGATATGGGTCGACCTTGTTCTGCAGATCTCCCGGTAGAAATCCGAGCTTCTCACCAGCTTCCACTGCGGGACGTGTGAGAATTATCCTGGTAACCTCGTGGTTTTTGAATGCTTGAACTGCCATAGCCACTGCAAGGTAGGTTTTTCCGGTCCCGGCGGGTCCAACTCCGAATACCACAAAGTTTTTTTTGATGGCTTCTACATATTTCTTCTGTCCGAGTGTCTTTGGTCTTACAGGTTTGCCTTTTGCGGTGAGCACAATATATGTACCGCTGAGTTCACCGATATCGCTGTCCTCATTGGCTTTGGTCAGATTTGATGCATATCGAACTGCTTGGTCATCAAGCTGTCCGTTGATGGTATACATCTTCTGCATCGCCGTTATGGCACGATATGTCAGATCGATATTCTCTTGTTCTCCGATTACGGTGATTGTTGTTCCGCGACCGATGATGTTTACCAGAAATTCCTTTTCCAGAAAATTGATGTTTGAGTCTAGATTTCCGATAATGGCAAATGCCATCTCTTGAGTTCCAAGTTCGATTTCTCTTTGTGCCACAAATAACCTTTCCTATGATGAACTAATAGCTTAAAACAATTATATCAGTAATGTATTAATAATCAATAGCACATGCTAGCGCGTTAAAGTAAATGAGCGGTATTTGTATCGTAATCAGTCAAATAGTTTACGGTTTTCATCCGAAAAATTACCTCTAAAAATCTACTGAAAGATATGCAAAATCTTATTGCAGAATATCTTCTTTTTTGTATAATTTGAATATCAGCTACAAGAAAGCGAACTGAAACACATGAGCAAAAAGAAGATGACACTGTTCGGGGAGAATATTTCTCCTGCCTGTAGCTATTGTGAACAGGGTAAGGATACAGCCGATGGTTCTATGATACTCTGTTCTCGGGTGGGAATCGTCTCACCCTACTATCGTTGCAGGAAGTTCGTCTACTCCCCCATTCGTAGAAAACCTCGTGCACTACCAAAGCTACCTGACGTTGAGTCTTCAAACTTCAAGCTATGATGAATATGAGTATCAGACAGGGTGTTGTTAACACCCTGTTTTTTACTATCTACTCCGTTTCGGTCGGTTGTTCATCGTCTGTTATTTCATCGACATCCTCAGCTGGTTTCATCGGGATTATTCTACCTTGATTATCCATGGTGAAGGCAGAGTTGCCTTTAATGGTGTGGGTTTGAATATATTCAAACCATATCCGGTAACCGGCAGGTATCATATGCATACCATCCGGAGCTGCAATCGATGGTGATAGATATCCGTCTTCTCCTACAAAAGCACTGTAGACGTCGAGAAAGTATATGCCTTTTTCTAT
>WRIP01000207.1 GCA_009782665.1 Oscillospiraceae bacterium | reverse complement strand
AGAAGCAAAAGCTATTATTGCTGAGCTTTATCCAGATGGAAATGTACCCGGATTCACATATATGTATAATGAATCAACCGGTCATGCTCTAATTGCACAGGCTCTTCAACAAATGTGGGCAGAACTAGGTATCGACGTATCTCTAGAGTCACAGGAATGGGCAACATTCCTTCAGACACGTAAAAACGGCGAATACCAGGTAGCACGTAACGGTTGGTTAAATGACTATAACGATCCGATGGGAATGCTCGATATGTTCATCACCGGTGGTGGTAATAATGATGGTCAATGGTCAAATGCAGAGTTTGACGAACTCATCAAAACAGTTAAGAACTCCGGCGATCAAAAAGAGCGTATGGAACTCATGCACAAAGCAGAAGATATTCTTTTCGCTGATTGGGTAGTCGGTCCTATCTACTACTATGTTGATATCTACATGATAGCTGATGATATCGGCGGTTTCTACTCTTCACCACTTGGATATAAGTACTTTATGTACACATTTAAGTAATCGAATTTCTAGTAATAAAGCAGAAAATGTAAAAATTTTCTGCTTTATTTTGTTTTTTATTGATTTTGTGGTAAAATCACTAACAGCAATACAAACAATAAATATTTTTGGAGGAAATATATGAAAAAAGTATTTGCGCTATTACTCGTTTTGCTTTTGACTTTTACTTTATTTGCATCATGCAGTAAAAAGGATTCTGACAGTGGCAGTTCGTCACAAAGCAGTTCCTCCAGTAATTCGTCAAATCAAACCACAGCTACTCCTTCAGGAGAGAAAATCCTTGTTATGGGTCTTTCCAGTGTCGATGGAGTGTTTAATCCGATTCTATCAGATCAAGTATATGACTCTTATGTTTGTTCATGTATATTTGATGGTCTGGTCGATAACGATAAGTTCGGTGAGTATATCCCCGGTCTTGCTACTTGGGAAGTATCAGCTGATCGTCTGACATATACTTTCACGCTGAAAGATGGAGTTGCATTCTCTGATGGAACACCTCTTACTGCTGAAGATGTAGAGTTCACATATGTAACTATTGCACATCCCGACTACAACGGTCCTAGATCATATGCAGTCGATATGCTACTCGGTTATGAGGAGTACAATGCAGGTGAAACTGATGTGTTCGAAGGTATTAAAGTTATCGATGAAAAGACAATCTCGTTTACATTTACTGAAGAGTTTTACGGTGAACCCGTTGCTTCTCCTGCAAACATCGAATGCTTCGTCTATGGCATTATGTCAAAAGACTATTATGCATTTGACAGTTGGGAGCAATTTGAAGCCCTTAACGATAATCCAATGGGAAGCGGTTTCTTAGTATTTGACAGCTGGGCACTCAATGATTTCGTAAAACTAAACACCAATATGAACTATTGGGATGAATCTAGAGCTCTTAAGATTGACGGAGTTCTGTTGACTAACGTTCCTGAAGATAGTCTTATCGGTGCTCTTTCAACCGGAGATATTGATTTCGGTCAATTAACAGCCACCCAGGAAAACTGGGACGAAGCAGCATCAACTGCCGGTATCGTTCCCTTAAAATATCTAGGTAACGGATATACCTTCCTTTGCTTTAACACACTGAAGCCCATGCTTGCCGACTTACGTGTACGTCAAGCTCTCATGTATGCACTAGACAGAAAATCCTTTATTGCTGCATACTATGGCGCCGACCTTGCAATGCCAGGTCTTGCTCCTATCTCACCGTCATCCTGGGCTTTCCCGGATATAAGTGAAATGAACGACTATGCCTTTGACCTTGATAAAGCCGGAGAGCTGCTTGATGATGCTGGTTGGCTCATGGGAAGCGATGGTTATCGGTACAAAGATGGAAACAAATTCGAAATCCATTGGTTAGTCTATGAAGATTCACCGTGGCCGGGTGTGCTTTCCGGAATGGCATATGATACTTGGAAACAAGTCGGTATTGATCTAATTATTGAAAAGATGGACTTCAACTCTGTTGCTGATAAGACAATGGATGCAGAACCGGAAGATAGAGATTTTGATATCTATACCATGGGATTCTCACTCTCCATCGATCCCGATCCCAGAGGAGCCTTGTTTGATGCTGATGCTTCTGCAGCCGGTGGATTTAATGCTTCCGGATTCAGAGATGACAGATCACAAGAACTCATGATGCAAGGCCGTGCCGAGTTTGATCAAGCCAAGCGCGCTGCAATATATAAAGAGTGGGCTGCTCTACAGAACGATTTGATCCCGACCGTTATCATTGCATATCGCTTTGAAATCTGGGGAATCAATGAACGCGTTAAAGGTCTCGATATCGGTACCTATTTCGATTGGGTACAGTGTCTACCTGATGTTACGATTGACTAATTAAGTGTTTAGTTGCTATCGTTAAAAAAATAAGTTAAAGCGACTGAAGTATCTCTTCAGTCGCTTTGTCTTCAATTGTTTCTTAAAATAATGACGTTACCTCTTTACAATCATGACCCTAACACCTTGTCTAGAAAGAGAGTTCATATTATGACTACACAACAAATAAGACGACAAAACGGATTAATGCTCATTAATGCAACAGAAAATGGTGATATATCAAAGGTTAAAGAACTGCTTTATACCAACATTAATATCCATACTCAGGACAATTTAGGTAGATGTGCTCTAGTAACTGCTGCATATATGAATAACCTAAAGATAGCCGCTCTCTTAATCGATGCAGGTGCTGACGTCAATATGAAGGACAACACTCTACAGAGTGCATACTTAATATCAACTTCCGACGGGTATGTCGAACTACTTCGTATGACTTTAACCGCAGGAGCTGATGTCCATTCCACCGACAGCTATAATGGAACCGGTCTGATACGAGCAGCCGACAGAGGTTATGTGGAGATAATACGAGAACTTCTCAAAACCGATATACGACTTGATCATATCAATCGCTTAGGATGGACCGCCTTACTAGAAGCCATCATTCTAGGTGACGGGGGAACTGCTCATACCGAAGTGGTAGGATTATTAGTAAAGGCTGGTGTAGATGTCAATCTCTGTGATAAAGATGGTGTTAGTCCCTTATCT
>WRIP01000206.1 GCA_009782665.1 Oscillospiraceae bacterium | reverse complement strand
CTTCAAAGGGGAGATAAGTGCCGCTAGACTATACGAAAACAGTATAATGTTTGTTTCTGGTCAAGTTTTGTATTCTTCACAAATAAGTGGTTCGGAAGTACAGGAGGTATTTGGCAATCTCCCTGTAGGCATACAGTACATTGCGTTTAGCGCAGAAGGCGATATTCTCTTTGGTAATAATAGTGAAGTGATTGTCTACTCAAAAGACGGTGTGTATGTGTCGCAGTTTGGTCTTGATAATAGTATCCAAATGCAACATATTATGGACTTAGAAGTTGCCCCTAATGGAAATGTAATAGCACTGATTTTTGATGAGCGTGATGGATATATTGTCAGAGAGGTGAGTAATGACTCATTTGAAGGAGAGATTGACATAGCTCTTCCGGAAAGTACAAACATCCGTGGTATGACTATCTACGATGGTTCAGCGATTATCACAACTATCGATGGATTAACACTGTGTAATGATGCTGATGAATATCGCATACTAAACTGGATGGACATTGGTGTCAGTGGCACATTTACCTATGTTGCAGGAGTCACCAGAAATGCGGACGTTATCCTGCTTAACCGCAAAGATGGATGTCTTTATAAGGTAATTGCAGTAGATGCCGAGAGAATAGAACTCACCCTTGCTTATGTTAGTGAGACTGATACTATACCTTCTGCGCTAGCCGAAGCCGTCGCTAGATTTAATACTTTGAGCAAGGAACATAGAATAAACCCTATCAGGTTCACTACTCTTGAACAACTCAACATGCAGATTATCGCTGGAGACATACCAGATTTAGTGCTAGTCTCCTACCCATTTCCGTTCGAAAATTATGTTTCCAAAGGTGTTTTTGAAGACTTGACTCCATATATCAATGTAGACTCTGAGACAAACCTAGTTCCTGTCGTTCAAAGAATATTGTCCAGTGATGGCGGTCTATTTAGAGTAACACCGGGCTTTAATATAATGACATTTATTGGGGTTTCTGACTTCGTAGGCATGGAGAATGGATGGACTTTAGAGGAGATGAAACAATGTCTAGCTGAGGCCCCAAAAGATTCAACCATATTCCCTTCATTTTGGGATGCTGAAGCCATATTCATTTTTCTAGTCTATCAAAACATGGATGAGTTTGTTGATTGGGAGTTAGGAAAGGCATTGTTTGACACAGCGGCATTCAAAGAATTGTTAGAGTTTACGGACACAGTTCCCAAAAGCTACCAAAGAATAATGCCAGACACGCCATTAGTCTTGATTGGTAGAGAACTGGTAATGCATAGCACGATTATTTCTTTGGATCACTTTGTTGCGATAGATAATTTCATGGGAGGCAAAGCAGTATTCAAAGGTATTCCAAGTTCGAATAAGTACTCTGGCGTGTTCTATTTGAATGAACTAACACTCTCAATGACATCTGCGTGCAAAGACAAAACCGGTGTATGGAGTTTCTTGCGCAACCTACTGCTATCTGATGATAACTTTCAGACTATACCGACTATACAGTCCAAACTTGAAATCGAAGTCGATATAGCAATGACGCCTGGGCGCAGTTACGTGAACGAGAGAACGCAGGAGCAGATTGATATTGCCCCGATGACACAAGAACAGTATGAGAAATTCATAATATTTCTTGATGGCATAGGTTCGGTATTGAGTGGTAACACAGTCATACAAAGGATAATTACAGAAGAGATACCAGCGTACTTTGGCGGTGATAAAAGCGTAGACGAAGTGTGTAGGATAATCCAGGCTCGTGCGCAAATCTATGTCAGTGAACAGAGCTAAATAGCTACGTCAGAAGTATGGCATCTTAAGAGCTATGTCTTCTTTGCCGAGTATTGGTTTCCGGAATTGTCTCAGTAACTGTGTAAACGGTAATCTACAAGAATGTATTTGGGGCGGATGAGCCATAAAATGGCACATCCCTTAGTCACATAATAGCGCTACCGGGTGGGCGTGTAAATGCCTGGAGCTTTGTGCGCTACGCCACTACCAGATTGACGGTTACGCATATCATGAAAATACAGATAAATCTACTCAATTATTTTGTACAATGTTTTAATCCGAACCAGTTCTCTCCATCCATAACGATATCTTCGTCTTTTATATATGCGCCTAACCCGTGTTCATTAACTGTTTTGCGCCAAGCAGTTTCGTGCTCTTGGTTATCTACGCCGCGCGTTAGGCCAACAAGAAAAGAGACACTTTGTTCGCGATATATAATGGCGATATCATGTTTTCACTCCTACATATAAAAACCGTAGTATTCAAAAAAACTCCCCACGTCAAATAAGACTGGGAAGCGTTCTTTTTTATTGTCTTATTCTCGCTGTTCTGATTCATACTCGGCACAGGCGGCTTCCAGAGCCTTGAAATCACAACAGTTTTTTACCATGAGAGAGTCTTTTTTAACAACAACGGAATTGTAGACAAATCTTGCTCGGCTATAAATCATATCTTTATTTTTATTGCAAAACTCAATTTCCCAGTTCAATAGACGCTTATAACGTTCAGATGGCTCATTTGCGATATCCTTCAACGAGGCAGTGCCTTTTGGCACAGGTATCATGAATGAGAACCTTACGCTAGCAATAGCACTTCCTTGTTCGTTTTTTATAGCATATTTGTCCGCTGTGGGGTCTTGAATGAAGAAATTGGGGCAAAATAATCATGATTGTTTATGGTTAGTACGATTCCACACAAAAACTTGTCATGAGCGCTGACTGCGGAATAGTCCATTCGTGGAACCTTATTATCTATCTTTGATAAATACTCTGTATACGCAGCATTGATCTCGTAGAATTTAATTGCGGCCATTATCCCATCCTTAAAAAAAGGAGCGGTCGAAACCGCTCCTGCATTACAAGTCGCGCTTACGGTGGCGAATCACCCGAATATACAAGTCGCGCTTACGGTGGCGAATCACCCGAATATACAAGTCGCGCTTACGGTGGCGAATCACACTGCATTAACTTGCTTTTACTTGGTACGCTCATATTATACCCTACCGGTTGCAAAAAAGCAATATTAATTCAGCCTTATTTATAACAAATTTGTACGCTGACTAGTA
>WRIP01000205.1 GCA_009782665.1 Oscillospiraceae bacterium | reverse complement strand
ACAAAATCCATTTTTCGGGTATACTGAGAAAAAAATCCCTTGATGGAGCTTTATGACAACTACTGAAATAATGTATCTCTCTTTAGCTACAGTAGCCGTAGCACTGTTGGTTATACTGCTACTACTGACAATATCTGCTAGAAAGCAAAGGCATACTTCTTCTGACAGTAAGGATGAACTATCAAAAAGTCTTACTGAACTCAGAATTGAGTTGATGAATACCATGTCAAAATACATTGTGGATATGGCAGGCGGTATACGAAGTGAACAACAGCTCCTTCAGAATACCTTTGCTGACTCACTTCGCTCAATAGACGAACGACTTCGAGCCTTCTCGGTACAGAACGAATTGCAACTCTCAGACATGCGGAGTTCTACCGAGAGACGTTTGTTATCCATCCAAGAAGATAACCGAACCAGACTGGATGAGATGAGAGCAATCGTCGATGAAAAGCTGCAACAAACTCTAGAAACCCAAATCGGACAGAGTTTCAGGATTGTCAGTGAACGACTTGAACAGGTCTACAAAGGATTGGGCGAGATGCAGACACTGGCTGCAGGGGTTGGAGATTTGAAACGAGTACTCAGCAACGTTAAAACTCGCGGCACACTTGGAGAGATACAGCTTGAAGCAATTCTCAATGAGTTCATGGTAAAGGAACAATATGAGACGCAGTTCCATGTAAAGGACAACTTCCGGGTTGACTATGCTATAAAGATGCCATCGGATGATGATACATATGTGTATCTTCCGATTGATGCGAAATTCCCCATGGAATCCTATCATGCTTTGTTGGATGCATATGAAGCAGGCGATAAGGAACAGGTGACGAGTCTTTCTCACGAATTGAGTGTACGAATACGAAATTTTGCTCGTGATATTTCGCGAAAATATATCGATCCACCAAGAACAACCGATTTTGCAATCATGTTCCTTCCGGTAGAAGGCATCTATGCTGAAGTTGTCAGAAGCGGGATCATGGAGTTTTTACAGCGAGAATATAAGGTGAGTATTGCAGGACCGACTACTATCTCAGCTCTCCTCAACAGCCTACAGATGGGATTCAGAACACTGGCTATCCAAAAACATTCCGGCGAAGTATGGAAGGTACTCGGTGCAGTGAAAACCGAGTTTGAGAAGTTTGCTGATGTGTTGGCCAAAGCTCAACGTCAAATCGATGCTGCAAATCGAGATATTGACACACTCATCGGAACAAGAATGAGAATGATGGAACGTCGACTGAACTCGGTAAGCGGAGTATCTATCGATGAAAGTCGAGAAATACTCCAACTGGCTTCTTCCAATGTAGACGAAGTTGATAACGGTTAACTCTTAATTTTTTGACGTAATACAAATAACCGCATCCGATGCGGTTATTCTTTTGAGATATGGTATATCATTTCATTGGCTGTATGATTACTAACAGTATTTATTGATAGCTCAACTAATGAGGCAAAATAGGGGGTTTAAGGTGATTCTTTTATGACCCAGTCTTTAGAGCGTACTACTGCTTTATCGAATGCATCTGTTAATTGTTTACGTGTTTGCTCATTCATCAAAGGTAGATACTCTCTGTCGTTTATATGGTTTTCGACAGTTGATATGTCTTTAATCATACCAACTCCGAGTCCTGCCAGGTATGCTACTCCGAGTGCAGTAGTTTCAAGGCTTGACGGACGTACTACTTTGGTATTCGATATATCTGATTGAAACTGTATGAGAAATTCATTTGCAGAAGCTCCACCATCTACTCGTAGAGTTTTTATCTCATGTCCAATATCCTGTTCAATCGCTTTGAGCACGGCATCCGTCTGATATGCAATGGATTCTAACGCGGCTCGTACAATATGGTTCTTTCTGGTACCTCGTGTTATCCCTACAATGGTACCTCTTGCATACATATCCCAATACGGAGCTCCAAGACCTGTGAACGCCGGAACCATCACCACACCTGCAGTATCCTCTACTGCTAATGCCATCCCTTCCGTTTCGCCTGCGGATTCTATCATCTCCAGCTCATCTCTAAGCCATTGCACAACTGCTCCGGCAGTGAAAACACTGCCTTCGAGAGCGTATTGGATGCTCATATCCTTACCTACAGCGGCTATGGTGGTGAGTAGATTGTGTTCACTGCTTACCGCTTCTGTTCCAGTATTGACCAACATAAAACACCCGGTACCGTAGGTGTTTTTTACATCTCCTTTGTTAATACACTTATGACCGAACAATGCAGCCTGTTGATCCCCAGCTATGCTGGTTATCGGTATATCAACTCCTTGTATATTGTAGTAACCGTATAGCTCACTGCTGCTTTTTACCTCAGGCAGCATGGAAACTGGTATTGTGAGTAGATCGCAGAGTTTTTTATCCCAACAGAGATTGTGTATATCGAAGATCATGGTGCGGGATGCATTTGTGTAATCGGTTACATGAACAAGTCCCTTAGTCATGTTATATATAAGCCAACTGTCAATTGTGCCAAATAGTAGTTTACCCTTTTCAGCTTTGGCTCGAGCTCCTTCGACATTATCGAGCAACCACTTTATCTTAGTCGCAGAAAAGTAGGCATCGATAATCAGTCCGGTAGTTTGTTTAATGTATTCTGTCCATCCTTCAGTTTGAAGCTGCAGGCATATATCGGCAGTGCGTCGGCATTGCCACACTATTGCATTATATATCGGTTTACCGGTAGTTTTGTCCCACACAACCGTTGTCTCTCGCTGGTTGGTTATTCCGATAGCTGCAATCTCATGAACAGGTAGATTGTTTCGTGAGATCATCTCCTCTACCGCATCAAACTGTGTAGATATTATCTCATAGGGATCATGTTCTACATATCCTTCCTTCGGAAAGTATTGGGTAAACTCGTATTGTACGATGTCAACAATATTAAAGTGTTCATCAAACAATACTGCCCTAGAGGAAGTCGTTCCTTGATCCATTGCAATGATGAATTTTTTCATCTTAGTCACCTACCGATTTTCGTTTTAGACAATCTGTATCGTCGGATTTCTTCCTTTTAACACGAGTAAATACTTGGGATGATATTACCAAGAGTATAAACAT
>WRIP01000204.1 GCA_009782665.1 Oscillospiraceae bacterium | reverse complement strand
TCCCTCGGTGGAAAAATGTCCCTCTTCCAATCTTGAGCGCAATGCTTCGTAACTGAATATCCCCCTATACTTATCCTCAATACATTGCGGGGTCCCACCCATTAGGAAGCCGATATGGCTGGCTTTACCCTGCAGTACATCATTATACATGGTCAGTATCTTCTCGTAGTTATTTGCGCGTGAGACGGAGTTGGGTATCTTATATATATTCACCAACTCATCGATGACAACAATCAATCCTTTGTATCCACAGGAGACAAGAAATGAAGCCATTATCTTGAGGAAATCATACCAAGTCTCATCGTTCACGATGAAATTAATGCCTAAATCATCCCGAGCTTCTTTTTTAGAGGGATACTCACCTCTGAACCATCTCAGTACATTAGACTTGGTCAGGTCATCATCCGATATATATGCCTTCCAGTAACAGACAACGGCTTTAGCAAACTCAAACCCGTTTACCATACCTTCAAGCGAAGCCGCGACTGCATAGATGCGCTTTTCGACAGCTGAAGCAAACTCAGTTTCATTGTAATCAGATTCCGATCTGATAGCGGTCTGTATAGAGGAAATCCAACGTTCCAGAACTAGAGGTAATGCTCCTCCATCGGGTTTGGATTTGGTCGAAAGGTTCATTATGAGTTCTTTGTATGTAGCTAATCCTTGTCCTTTAGTACCGGCAAAGCGACGTTCTGGTGACAGATCAGCATCCACAACCGCAAAGCCCCTGGCTGTTGCATAGTTGCGTATGGTTTGCAGTAGAAAGCTCTTGCCACTTCCATACCTTCCGACAATGAAGCGAAAGGCAGCACCACCATCCTCAATGATATCAATATCACGTACGATGGTCCCTATCTCTTCGGTTCTGCCGACCGTAATATACTCCAGTCCGATTCGAGGTACCACCCCTCCTCTCAATGCGTTCATCAAGGTACTAGCGATTCTGTTTGGTGCCGTACTCATTTAATTAACCCTTTCACTATTGTTTGATACTCACTATATACCATATATTCTTCATCAATGAAGCTGTCACCGTAGTTATCCATAGCTTTCTCGTTGATATTATCCACCAACACCTCAAGCATAATATCGATACTCGCTGCGTATTCCTTGATACCGCTACCTTTGAGCATCAACTCAAGAGCTGTTTTCTCTGAGTCTGTAAAGATATCCTCGATATTTGAATTCGTGAAAGCTGATTCGGTTACAGTCTCACTAGAGGATACTTGAGGTTGAACTACCGACAGGGGTAACTCATTCGGTGTCTCAACCGTGAGCTTTTCCTGAGTTTCGGCTGCTTCTGTACGGATTCTAGTCAATGAACTCATATCGACCTCAACAACCACACGATTCTTTTCACGATAGTACTCATTTATTGAATGTATGATTATGTTGTCAATTTCGTCTATATCTATTCGGTTTCGTGCAAAATAGCTGGTGTATATTTTTTTAGCGGACGGGTATAGTTTGTTCTTGTAGTCTGTTATCTTTCTGAGTTCGCTCTCCATCTTCTTGATGATATATCCCATGAAGTATTTAGAGGAATCGGATGGGTCACGCTTGGTCAATACCCACTCATTATTCTTGACTATATATGTTTCTCTCTTAGAAAACTCAACCTGCGCAAAAGGGATCTCTACACTGTATTTATAGAATACGGCATCCTTAAACGGTTCCCATTCCATCTTGTTTTCGAACTCAAACAGGATGTTAAACAACTGTTTTTCCTTCTGAGAGAAGTGGATTCTCAGGTTGTCTATAACCTTGCAAAAGCTTCCTTCGATTATCTCTATGTTATCTGCTGTATAGAACTTGGATTTCTTTACGTCATAAGAAGACAAACTCAAAAATATATCATACTCAGTAACTCTGTTTATTGTTTCCGGATACTCTTCTTTCAGATCATACTTTCTGACAACCGAAGCAAAGGAATTAGGTATCCGGTAGAAAATATAGTAGTCTTTAATCCATCTCTTTAGATAACGATTGAGGCTACTATTATGTCTGCTGTAGTTTTTCCAGAATCTAATGAGTATATCTAGTCCCTCTTCGGGATCTTTTACTCCGATATTGGCAAGAATCTCATAGACATAGAGGAAGGCATAGGAAGGTTCTATATATGAGATATCGTTGTTCCTGACCTTGGTTCTCCAGCTAAAGTATCTTCTGAGTTGGTTATCGCTTAAACCATGGTAGACTGGGAAGTATCGAAAGAGCGGAGGAATGCCGGGATATACATCCGTTACATCCTCCATAAACTTGCCTTGTTCATAGAATTGATGCGAGTCAACTTGACTCTCGAAATAGTAGTTGCTGTAGATGTTTAGGGTTCGTGAGGGATTGGACCTTCTAGTGTCTTCTAACGGTCTGATTCTTCTCATTTCATTAAACTTATTGATGAGTTCAATATTATCGACTTCAGGAACCGTTTCACTCTTCAATGTGTATTGTCCGACCCCGGGAATCGGACTGGCATTATAATCAATTTCATAGAACATATCACTCAAGCTCACTAACCCTGGTGTGTCTTTTGTTAAAGACGATGATGCTACCCTATCATCTTTAACCTCAGACGAGGAGTTTGTCGTCTTATTATCTAAGGGATACGACCTTAAATCGACAGTTTGTTCTTTTACGTCAAACTGCTTTATTCGTTCCCCTTTTTCAGTTATCTTAACTATCTTCATTGGTACTCCAAAAATAAATTATCCTGGGTATGCACATGACGCCAACTGATACTTTTGATAGACTTTAGATATGATTGATTACCCTAAAAACTTAGTGTAGTCTATAGGGAGTTTACCTACTGAAAATGATTGTTTGAAGTACTCAGCTCCAGTTAGATGGCGAGATGGTTTTGAAAGTCCTAAGTGTATAAACAACCAATATGGGTGAGGCGAAAAGAGAAAACGATTTATCTGTACAAATTGTCGTTCTGATATCTCTGTTCGAGCCGGAACTGTAATGCAATATTCAAAACTATCTGTTCAAGTATGGTTATTCGCAATGTGGTTCTGTATACTTTCAGATTTAACAGTGACAAAGCACATAACAGAGGTTGGTTGTTCTATCGA
>WRIP01000203.1 GCA_009782665.1 Oscillospiraceae bacterium | reverse complement strand
TAACCCTACGGTTTTGAGTGCATCGATTGCTCTATCATGAGCTATCCCATAGATATCAGCAAAAAGAATCAGGTTATCGAGACAGTTCAATCGAGGATATAGTCCGTCGATATCGAGCATCAACCCCACTTCAGCCATATCAGCAGCTACAGTAAAACTCCCGCTGTCCGCAGTCAGCTGTTTAGTTAGTATATTGATGATAGTAGTTTTACCTGCTCCTGAGGGACCAAGTAGACCGAATATCTCATTAGCTTTGACCTGAAAGCTCACATCGGTCAGTACCTGTAATCGGTCGAAACTCTTCGAAATATGAAGCATCTCAATCATTCACATAATCTCCTTCAAACGGATTAATACCAAGTGTTGTCAGATAGATAGAGAGCGATGGTTCAATAAACCTATTTGCTGCCGTCTGTCGTTGTTTCCATTGTTCATCAAGACCATAGGTGATTTCCGCAAACTCAATTAGCGATGTAAGCAGTGTCATATCTCCCTCGGTGAAGGTTTGAATCATCTCCCAGAAATTCTTGGCAAACTCCTGTCCGACATCGCTTTCAGGTTTGACACTAGCTGCTGACAGGTCGATTGCTTGTTGATGAAGTGATTCAATCATCTCGAGATACTGCTTACCACTCTCTTGGTCAAATCTAGAACGTATCTCCTCTATGGTGTTTTGGTCAAAGTGCTTGATGAGATGGTAGTATTCATTTTTCATCTGCAGGTTAATGATAATATCGGCATACTTGGTGAAATCTACCGATTGAATCTGCAGCACTTCAGCTTTTAGTGCTTCAATAGCATTTAGTGTTTCTGATAGTCTTCGTATTTGTTCACGTAATCCATCTGCCTGCTCGGTTAATGCCTGAGCCACATCGTCTGGAGTATCTAGAACCACCAACCGGTTCTTTATATCATCAAGTGAAAACCCCAAATATTTCATTGACTGTATTTGATGTAGCTTGATGATATCCTTATCGGAATAGAGTCTTCGACCTCCTTCACTGAAGGCTGAAGGGATAAGTATTCCTTCCTTGTGGTAGTACTGGAGTGTGCGTACGGTAGTGTTCATGTGTTTAGCAACCTCACCTACCGTCATATATCCTTCAGGTATAGCTTTAATGTTTTCCATACATTCTTACCTCAAACTGAGTATATTATATGACCTAAGGTCATATACAAGCAATAATCTGAAAAATATCGAAAAATTCCTCAAGATTAGCATTTCAACTAACAAATATATATGAATATATAGTATAATGTGGTATAGTCTCCGAAACACTCATGGATTATTAGAACGTTAGCGTTTTAGACGGCATGTATCGGAACTAAAAACAATAATTATAGGAGAAGCATTATGAAGACACTAAAGGCACAAAAACTATCTGATGAAGCTTTTCGTAAGTATGGAGTATATCAGAATATGTTCGACAACGATCAGATGAAGTCGAGAGTTATTACCGGTGGTTCTTTCTTTGCCGATTTAGTAGCGCTTGATTTTAACAGAGCAGGAAACCTGCCAACTATCTCTTGTTGCTATGTCAAGAAACAGGAGAAGAACGTTGTTAATTTCCTCGAGTATCACCAGTATACATGTGAAGGACTTCTTCCACTTGATGATGATGTTCTTATATATGTTGGTGTTCCCGGATTTGGTGAAATGTCAGTCGAGAATATCGAATGCTTCTATATTCCGAAGGGTACATTCGTAAAGCTTAATCCTATGGTTGTCCATGGTTCACAGTATCCAGTACATAATGACGAAGCTCATGTTGTATGCATGCTTCCTGGTCGTACATTTAAGAACGACATGGTAGCTTTAAGGATTACCGATGAAGACAAGATGGCAGAGCTGGTACTATAGACTTAAGTAAGTAACAGTTAAGATATAAAGTATCCCCAATCATTGATTGGGGATACAGCATTTAAGAAGGATACTAGAAAATCATTTCATCAACAGTAAGACTATCTGCATAACCAAATAGATATTCAAGCTCCTTTTCGTTTGGGGGGATGACCTTTCCTGCTTGATTATGGATAATATCAAAGGCAAGTCTCAACATATTTTCGTTTCCTGGAGGAGGACAGGTTGTAACACCTTCGAGCGATAGGGTATAGTTAAGAGCAATTCGAGCTAGTTCAATATTATCATTAATTGGTTTGTACCACGTTGTATCTGCATCGGTTCGTTCATTTTCGTGCCAATCACGTTGAGCCAAACTCTTGATAGCTATAACCCCAAGATTGTGCTGGGCACAATACTTTAAAGGTTCAATACTCTCATTCATTTTACGCCGATATGCATAGTTTACAGGGAAAAGCATTGTCTCAAATTCATCACTTCGTTTAAACATCTCCATAGCAATACTGTTATGATGACAGGTAAAACCGATATGCTTTACTAACCCTTCAGAGAGTGCCCACCTGAAGGTTTCCATAGCGCCACCTAGAGCAAATATACTATCAATTTCATCCACAGTATCTATTGAGTGGTGTTGGTATAGGTCGAAATAGTCTGTCTTAAGTGCAGATAATGATTCAAGCAGTTCTTCTTTTGATTCTGATGATGTACGTTTATTTGTCTTACATGCAAGATATATATCTTTTCTATATTCAGACAGGGCAGGCCCTAACATATACTGTGCATTACCATAAGAAGGTGCAACATCAAAATAGTTCACGTTACGAGATATAGCTAAATCTACCAACTCACCTGCTTTTTCAGAGGTTACATTATCAACCACAATGCCACTAAAGGTTAAAACAGAAACATCCAGATTGGTTTTTCCAAGAATACGTCTTTCCATAGTTCCGTTACTGAAAACTTATAAAAAGCTATTAACTCTTATGTTTCATTCCTCTTTCCTTGTTTTTCGCGTCCGAGTTTGCCTTAGCTACTTTCGTTTGATATAACGCTCCAGAGGCTTATATTCCCGTCTAACGCACGGTATTTGTTTAATACTGTTATACTACTCCTAGCAGTTGCTCTCCATAATCTCTTAGGTTCAATGTTGCTTGTAGATCCCTGTCAATTGTGTTTTTACAATACTCACATTTATATGTTCTGTCTTTAAGCATAAGGTC
>WRIP01000202.1 GCA_009782665.1 Oscillospiraceae bacterium | reverse complement strand
AGGATAGAATATTATCGAGATAAGCCAATGAACCAAAGATAGTATCATTCCAGCGAAACTTCTGAAGAAGTATCTGATGGCAAATAGCACACTGTTTTTCAGAATGAATCTGGTCTTGAGTTCTAGATGCCCTATCTGTAGAAACACATAGGGTGCTACCATTCCTATATATATCAAGGAGATTATCATCAGTACTACCGAGCCTAAACCAGCAACTACCGTACCCTCAAACATCCCTGCCCACACATAAACCTGTAGATAGAAGAATGATATATATATGACCCCTACGAAAGCAGATTGAATGACATTTTCCTTATACTTACGCAGTAACTCGTGTATCATGTGCCTTATGTCATTGAGCAACATTATCGAGATACAGTAGAATGAGGCGGTTATAGCTCCTCCAACCGGTAGTGCTAACAGAATCGAAACAACTAGTAATAGCGGGCTTTGTTTAACTAGAAAGTTATATGCGAATAATGCAACAGAAGGAGCTAAGAAGAGTAATAGTATTACGTTTATCATGACAAGACTGGCAAGTTCACGTCTCAGCAGTTCAAATAATCGTCGAAAACCTTTCTTTTCAGGCTCATCTTTATTGACTCCTGGACCGGGCTTATCATAGTTAATTCCGAATATTCCCAACAGCTACTCCTAACGACAAAACCATCGCCAATCTATATCAATAATGATTCTTCTGTTTCGAGATCAAACATGTGTACCTTATCCATGTTAAAGGTCACCTTTATCTCGTCACCGGTACGTGTAAGTGTAGGCGGAACTCTCGAAGTCAGATGTAGGTCGTTATAGTTCAGGTAGAGATATACCTCATTACCCATCAACTCATTGACCTCAACCTTGACATCTACAACCGTATCGCCTTTGATACCTTCGCTGATATCCTCAGGACGGATACCCATCTTGATGGTCTTTCCGATATATCCTTTGAGTTTGTCATTAGTGCGGGTTTTCGGCAGACGAAGTTTATCATCATTGACCACCAGCATCAATCCTTTGTCATCAGATTCAAGCATGACATCCATGAAGTTCATCTGCGGGCTTCCGATAAAGCCTGCAACAAACATATTACTGGGTGAATCATATAGGACCTGCGGACTATCAACCTGTTGGATGACACCCTTGTTGAGTACCACGATGCGATCACCCATGGTCATAGCCTCGGTCTGGTCATGTGTGACATAGACAAAGGTCGTTTCCAGTCTTTGGTGAAGTTTAATTAGCTCGGTTCTCATGGATGCACGTAGTTTGGCATCGAGGTTGGACAATGGTTCATCAAGTAAAAAAACAGCTGGGTTTCTGACCATCGCACGTCCTAATGCCACTCTTTGACGCTCACCGCCTGAAAGCATTCGCGGTTTACGATCGAGCAGGTGCTCAATATCAAGAATCTTTGCTGCTTCATGTACTCTATCATTTATTTCGGCTTTGGGCATTCTACGAAGTTCTAATGCAAAAGCCATATTCTTAAAGACGGTCATATGAGGATAAAGCGCATAGTTTTGGAACACCATCGCAATATCTCGGTCTTTCGGTTGTACGTCATTGACATATCTATCCCCTATATATAGTTCTCCGTCGGTTATTTCCTCTAGACCTGCTATCATTCTGAGAGTTGTAGATTTACCGCATCCGGAAGGACCAACCAAGACAATAAATTCTTTATCCAGTATCTCAAGGTCACATTCACTGACTGCAGTGACATTTCCGGGGTAGACCTTGGTAATTCCTCTAAGGGATATATTTGCCATACCGCACCTCATTTACCGTAAGTTTTAATGTTTATATTAGTGGATTTTATAGCATGATTAAAGCAATGTCAAATGAATTTCAGTACTCTACAAAAATAATTTTTTACTGTTTTCTATTGTTGATTCCTCTACTTATTATCGGTATTTCTTGCAATAATCCCAACCACAGTCAACAATTAGTCAAAAATCCTATTGTATATATTTTACAACCATTATACTTATGCGTTGTATATATTCTACAAATAATTGCTAAAGAATATCGTTCCTTGTAATCCTTTTGAAACTATATCGTGGGGGGTCATTGTACATTATAGCTAACAAATATTAAAATTTTTTAACTAATATATCCAGTAGTATCTCCTGCAATGAAGAATACACCGGATAATTTCATAGATATTTAGGTTGTTCGATGTTGCAATTGCTACCGTTTTACTCCCTTTTCAGGTTTTCTGTCGTATTTCCTAGCAATACTTTCAGGGGGATATATATCAAATCACATGCTCTAGATTACACCAGGTCGGTTGAATATCACACATTTAGTGTTATACTGTTTTAGGTAACACTACTTGTGTACATTATACAGATATTTTGGTTGTAGCATTCTGCCTTAGCTGTTTGGTTCTGCCAACACCTCTAATTCATCCACATAAAGACAGCAGTAGCTCTGTCCATATTCCATATATGTCCCGAAAACTCCGGTTACAACTATCTCTGACATTATCTCGGGATAGAGAGTCTGCTCTTCCAGCATGATTTCTATCACCTGACAACATCGGTCATAGAGCAGGAAGTGATAGTACTTGTCGGTGTTTTTGTCATACTCATTACAATATGGACCATCTATCTTAATTGTCTTACCTATATAGTCGTTAGGTTTTGCTAACATATTGTATACTTCGACATTTAGAATGGTACTATTTACGATGGTTAAATCAATATAGTCAACATCTGCATATCTGGATTTATCCTTCTCGCTCTCGGTAGGAATCGTTGGTGAGTCTTTCGTATGAGTTGGCAGGTTGTTTGAAGGTATACCGGTAACCGGAGTTACGATAGTTGATTTTGAACAACCTGAAACTGACATCAATAGTATTAGTATCAGTAGTATGATAGGTTGTATGCGTTTAGTCATGTGTATTACTCCCTGTTCCAACAAATATCGGCAAGCTAACGATATATGTTATTTTAATATCTCTGCTAGCACTGTCAGATTATCGGTCATTATTGAAATGTATGTCACATTGTTTGATACATCTTGCATAGTCACCGACTGCATCGAGTTTAAAACTGCAATGGTTTGGTTCTTTTGCTTGGTG
>WRIP01000201.1 GCA_009782665.1 Oscillospiraceae bacterium | reverse complement strand
TAAGAACAAAGAAGAGGATAGTTTCATTACTATTAACAGTAATAATGGTAATGAGTATGGCCATAGCTTTACCGATGACGGTAATGGCGGACGTACCTACAATAACTGTAAGTGTAACTGCTAGCTCAATAACAGCTGATAGTGCATATATTTGGTTAACATCAGATATCCAACCTGTCGATATGTATGTAGTAGTAGGTTTAGCATCTAATACAGTACCAACAACCGCAGAAGCTATGATGGATGCAAATACTGGTGTATATCATCGTAAGTATACAATGAACAGTTCAACACTTGGAATTACTGCAGACGGGCTCGATTCTGAAACAACATATAAAGTCTATGCGTATGCTGTTGATGGCACTGATGGTTCAATTATTATGTCATCGGCAGAGTTTGCTACATTAGAAGCTCCACCAGCAGCTCCTGTTATAGCTTTTGGCACTACAACAAACATAACTACTACAAATGCTATCGTTAATTTTACTCTAAGTGAAGCAGCAACTGTTATACTTAGAGTATATACAGGTACACATTCAGAACCAACAACAAAAGACGCAATGGAAGCACCCTCAACTGATGATATTGGGTTAGTAACTATAAGTGGACCCTACTATACTGATATATTAGATATTGGTCAAACATTTAGTGATACCTTACAACCTAACACTACATATAAAGCGTATGGAATAGCAACTAACACTTATGGTACTTCTGCAATAGTTTCTACTGAGTTCACAACCTCACCTATCCCGACATATTCAGTATATGTAGTCACTTCAACATATAACGGTGGTATTGGATATGCAAATCCCAATATCGCTGAAGAAGATGAAGAAGTAACTCTAACAACTACTGTATATCCCGGTAGTGTGTTTAAACAGTGGATAGTTGACACTGATAATGTCACAATTGTAAACGATAAGTTTATTATGCCCGCTGAAACCGTTTCAATTACTGCTGTATTTGAGAAGTTTGACCTTAAGATAACAGCCGTTGCCAATAAATCTTGGAAAAGAATTCTTCAAAGAACCTTACGATTACGTGTAATGGTGACTTTACCTTACTCGATGCTATCACAATGGATGGTGCGGTGATAAATCCCACGAACTATAGTGTAGTGGAGGGAAGCACAGTTCTTACACTAAATTCAAATTACCTACAGACACTATCTGTTGGGAATCACATAGTAGGGTTTGAATATGCCTATACGGCCCCCGGACAGGTACAATATAGTTATGAAGATAGCATCACAACCAGACTAACAATACGCGCTGCTGATACTGCAAATAACACTAGCGACAGTTCATCCGATGCTACAGTATCAACACGTAATCCCAATACAGGTGATACTACGAATATCCTAATATGGATAATTACTCTCTTAGGTACTCTGGCTGCAATGATAGTGTTGTTCGTCAAAAGAAAACATCAATTTCGTTAGTACAAATATTTGTCGATATAGGTTTAGGAGCTGCTCATAAGCAGCTCCTAAATTCTTTTACTGGGTGGAGATTATCCGCTTGATGTCAATTAGCCATATTCTTCACGATTTTCATGGTTATGTGGTTTAATCAAACCTTCGAAAAAGAGTACAAATGGTACCACTGCTCATTGGGATTATCGAAAAGAGTACCACCCTCACCTATTTGATTATCTACTACTCAATCTCAAAGCGTATACTCCTAAACAAGCCTGATGGCTTACTGCATCAATACTCCCTTGAAAGGTCCTTATTACTTATCGTTTACTATTGATAGAGTTATATGATAATTCCTCATTTCGGATTTTCCTTTTTAATGGTAAATGGTTTTCACGAGTATTCTCATATTTATCAAGGTTGTTGACATTAAACCGGTTGCAATGGATAATATCGGTAAGAAATAACCGATTTACGGTATGACAAAAATGGAGGTAATAATATGGGCATTCAGAAATTCTATATCTGTAAGAAGTGTGGTAACCTAATAGGTGTTATCGATGATCACCGAGTACCGGTAAGTTGCTGCGCTTCAACAATGGAGGAGTTAGTTCCCAATACAGTTGATGCTGCACAAGAAAAGCATCTGCCGGTTGTGAGTATTGACGGCAAAAACATTAATGTAAAGGTTGGAAGTGCTGCTCACCCGATGACCGATGAGCATTACATCACATTCATTTACATTCAAACCGAGCAGGGTGGTCAACGCAAAAAACTATTTCCCGGTTCCAATCCTGAAGCTGACTTCGTACTGGTAGACGACAAGCTCCTCGCTGTATTCGCTTACTGTAATCTACACGGACTGTGGAAGGTCGATGTATAGCGGATAAGTAAAAAACTATCAATAAATAATCACCTGCAGTATAATATACTTCAGGTGATTATTGGCGAAAGAGGGAAATACATGCAGCAATATAACTTGGTAAGATCCAATCGTAAGACTATTGGCATACACTTGACAGAAGCAGGTGTAGAGGTACGCGCACCGTATAGTGTACCAAGAAGTGAAATCGAGAAAACTCTCAAAGAGAAGGAAGATTGGATAAACGAAAAGCTACTCCTTTTCGATGAATCTGCAGCATCACGTAAGACACTTTCCCTTACCTTCGGTAGCTCGATATGTATCTTAGGAAAAGAATATACCATTACCACTTCAAAGATTCCCGATCGGATGCGGTTTACTGAAAACGAACTGCAGATTCCACAGGGATTACCCGATCTGATAATGGCGAAAAACTGCGTAAGGTTACTCAAACTACTTGCCAGGCGATTGCTTATAGAGAAGGTGAATAAATATGCCTCACTGATGGATATAAATCCATACCCGGTTCATATTACCGACGCAAAGAAGCGATGGGGAAGTTGCAGCTCAACAGGAAGATTAAACTTTGCCTGGCGTCTCATATTAACCGATGATTATTCCGCTGACTATGTAGTCGTACATGAACTCGCACATATCAAGGAAATGAACCATTCAAAGCACTTCCACGGCCTTCTTAACAGCATCGACCCTGACGCTAAAGAACACGCTGTCCAGCTCCGGCGGGCATGGAATTATGTGCCGGGCTGGGCGGTGCGTTAGCCCGAGCGCAAAAACGCGTGCTTCGCGGTAAGGTGTATTATCCATCATCGCTGCCGTCTCCGCCGCCAGTTCCCATGCGGTATTTTATATCGTAGTTGAT
>WRIP01000200.1 GCA_009782665.1 Oscillospiraceae bacterium | reverse complement strand
TATTGCCATCATTCTTAACTTCGTTGACCAAACCCTTAACCCGTGCTTCAAACTGTCCACGGAACTGTGTTCCGGCGACTAGTGCTGCCATATCCAATAGATACAGCTCCTTATTAATCATCTTGGGGGGTACATGTCCTGCCGCTATGCGAAGGGCTATCCCTTCGGCGATTGCAGTTTTTCCGACTCCGGCTTCACCTACAAAGCAGGGATTGTTCTTCTGACGACGAGAGAGTATCTGTAGTGTTCTTTCTATCTCCTTCTCCCGTCCGATTATCCTGTCAAGCTTGCCTTTTGATGCCTTTAGGGTCAGATTATCTCCGTAGGTATCGAGGAATTTCCTCTGAGGTTCTTCCTGACCTTTTTTCTTACGTTTATCCTGAGGTCTTTGTTGTCTTCTTTGATCGTTTGAGTTATTTGATGAGAACAGGTTCATCGGAAAGGTAGGAGCACCACCTGATTCAAAGTCTTCTGATCCTATAGCGGGAAAGCTCTCATCCTCAAAGTCGCCTGCCATCTGTTCCGAGATCATCTCGAGATCCTCATCCGCTATTCCAAATCGTTTCATAATCTCATCGACCGGCTTTAGTCCCAGGTCTTTAGCGCAAACCAGACAGTATCCTTCATTGGTTGTCTTACCGGCTTCAATTCGTGTCATAAAGACCACAGCCGGTCTTCTTTTACATTTACAACATATCATTGCTATACTTCCCTCACCATGCATTCCGACCTATCCGTAAACAAAACGAAATACTAATAATTTTTCTATCTGGGTATATTTTAGCACTCTCTGCTCACGAGTGCAAGTGTTTTTTCACTTCCACCTCAAATTGTTTACATACTGCTCATAAATCACTAAAGCATAACCACCATTCGCCTCTGCATCAACCAGGCGAGTATCAGCGAATGATTCTCGATGAGTGAGTAGCTATTCGCTTCGTCAGCACTGAGT
Source organism: Oscillospiraceae bacterium (assembly GCA_009782665.1). GTDB lineage: Bacteria > Bacillota > Clostridia > Oscillospirales > Ruminococcaceae > WRIP01. The sequence goes on along the minus strand of WRIP01000200.1, from coordinate 2,219 downwards.
ATTATGAAGAAATCTATCACACTCACAATGATAATACAGATGACACAACCGTAGACCAATCCGATGACTGCTCCGAAGAATTTATTCAACCCTCCGATTATCGGTATGCGATTGAGCAGACCGGCTGATTTTGCTATCAACAATATTATGGCGATGATAATGCTAAAGAGTATCACACATAGTATTATCTTAATCAAGGATACCATCGGAGTTTTGAATACCCCATCGACAATATGCTGAGCGATTATCCTCTCATCAATAACCAATGCTTCAGCAACATATGCCGTCAGCTGTTCGGTATCACCGAACAGGCCAAACATTAAGCCTATAAAACCGGATGATAACGCTTCGACTGCTTTTTCAACCCCTTCGGTCAAATCTATCTTTGCAGCAACCGAGTCAATCAATGATTGACGGAAAAGGGAGTTGAAAATGACTTCGGCGAGAAGCTTAGAGAGAACTACTGAGACAAATAGAGCGATGAACACCCCTACTACCCTTACAAATGCGGATACAAACCCTCTATTCAACGAGATTAGGGTTGTGACTAGTATAACTATTATCATGATTATATCGACGATAAACCAAAACATAACTGTCTCCTCATATCTTTAGGCTATGTTAGTATATTACAGTGAGAGATGATAGGTTGCCGGATATTCAAATTTCTACTTTATTAGCTGCAGACCTTATTCATCAGACTTCTTATTAGTCTCAGATAGTGAAACCATCTCGAGCAGATCGATTCGGTCATTCAGTAACAGATAGAGTTTATTTCTCACGGTAAAGATATTTACGGCTCTGGTGACTAGCTCACACTCAGATATCTCGACACCCAGAGGGGTAAAGCCTTTTACCCTACCTGAAATCAGAACCAATAACAAGTCTGAGGTCATATAGGTACCATCCACCACACCAATATCTTTGATGGTCACTAGCGGTTCCAACTCATTCGATAGGATTATCGTGTAGTTGACATCTGCTTTACTGTTGTCTCCGAATGACAATGCGAGATAGTTGTCGCTTTTGGCTATGCTGAGTATCGGTGTACGCGAAAAGCTGTAGCTGATATCTGTCTTGTGCTCGTTATTCAGCAGATACACCCCTTTATCAGTAACGACAGTATATTGACGGCTATCACCGTACACTTCCAGTATCATACCGCCTAGGGTGACCTCACCTACCTCAATCTTCTTGTCGAGATCGATGAAGGTTAGGATAGATACAATCCCCGAGTTGGTGGCACTCAGTGTGACCACATAGATTTCCTTGTTATCCAGAGAGAAATTACAACTGAGTGGAAATCCGGATACCCCGTACCAGATGAAATCACTGAGATAATCTATGTTTGACTTGACCTCTAGCTGGGCCAGCGAGCGTTCACCTCGGGTTAAGACAGCAACGGTTCCGCTGTTTGAGATAGCGGCTGAAACAATCGGTAGTTCACTCTCGTCCTGATATAATATACCGGTTCGATTAAGTATCCCGTAGCTCTTATTGCCACTGTCATAGATAATGAGTCGGGTCTTGCCGACATCGATTGCCGGATTGCTATATCCATGGGTATATCGGAACAATTCACTCCCTCGTGTACCCTTCAATATGACCTCGCTTCCAGTCAATATGGCAGTGGCTCCCTTGAGTTCCTTAGCAGTGATAGGTTTACTGCTGACTAGCATAGCGGGATAACCGTCATTCTTAGCAAAAGTAACCGTAAAGAAATCCTTGATGTTTCGGAATGTGTAGAGATTAATGTTGCTGGCGATAATAACTATCGCAGTTATGATAGTAATGATGGTGATTGCAGCAATGAAACGTCTTCGATGGTATCTTCGACGTCGTCTCTTTCTGGCAATTGTCACCTCATCAATTATGTTACTCATTTATTTCCTCAATATGATAGAAGACTTTATCGAGATAAAGACCTTGTGGTGGAGCCGTTATACATCGATCGGTTCGTATACCACTGTCGAATATCTTTCGGATATCCGAAATCTCCATACGTCTGCCATTTACTTCCAGCAACACTCCCACCATGACCCTGACCATATTGTACAAAAAGCCGTCGGCAACTACAAGAAAGGTAGCAAGGTTTCCTTGCTTGGTGAATGAACAACTCTTTACTGTACGCAGGGTATTTTCGCTGAGAGCAGTATTACCTGAGAAGGGACGAAAATCATGGCTCCCTATAAACATTTCGGCTGCAGCATTCATCAGAT
>WRIP01000199.1 GCA_009782665.1 Oscillospiraceae bacterium | reverse complement strand
AATCTTGCAAGTTCAATCGCAATGGCTTTTGATGAATGTGTTGAGAGTAATACTGATATAGCATATGTGAAACAAGCCTGTGAGCGTACGTTGAAGTGGTTAAAGATATGCAAAAGTGAAATGCTTCGTTTGAATGACATTGATAAAACCTTTAACAGACAACAACAGTTGTTCGGTATTAACCAAGGAGCATGCAACAGTCAATTACGTATTGATAACATTAGGGAAATTGTAGATCTTGAGTTAGATGGTTATGCTATAGGTGGGTTAGCAGTTGGTGAATCTCATAGTGAGATGTACGACATAGTTTCTTTAGTTGAAGAGTATATGCCCCATAACAAGGCGAGGTATCTAATGGGAGTAGGTACCCCTGAGAACTTGGTAGAAACTGTGGCAAGAGGTGTAGATATGTTTGATTGTGTTTTACCTTCCAGAAACGGAAGACATGGGCACTTCTTCACATTTGAAGGTATACTCAATATTAGAAATCAAAAGTATGCTAAAGACAGTAATCCTATAGATAGCACCTGTGATTGTAACGTGTGCAAGAATTATAGCAGAGCATATATCCGTCATCTCTTCACGGCAAATGAACTCTTGGGACTACGTTTTGGGGTGTATCACAATCTCTATTTCTATAACAACCTGATGAAACAGATTCGTGAATCGATTGAAAAACATGAGTTCACTAAACTGTATAACAAGTATATTGGTGTGTTGGATATGAGGATATGAGAGGTTTTGTTCTTGAAGCTCAAGCATTAGAAACCACCTACTGATATGGCGAGATTGATAGTCTAGCAATCGCAGCTAAGTTAATAGGATTGGAGCAAACATAAAGTGTAGAATCAGGGTTAGAATCATTTTCAATGATTTACTTCACGAGTTGCCGTGACTGTGTAGTTATGGTGAGGTTTCATGAAAGAAAATACATCTGTGCTGCGAAGTGTTACTGCCGATTTCCAAAGACTTATGAACGTCAGTTGATAACTGGCATTTAATGTGTAAGTTTTTGTGTCGATTGTTGTTTCTCTATTCTAGAGAGCCACAATATTAGATTTGATTTTTATACACTGTCGTGTATAATTAGGTTCAGTTAATAAATGAATTTAAAGGAGTACTTTTAATGTATTTTTCCAATGTCTTACTAACGACATCTGCAGATAGCGGAGGTGGTTTGGTTGGTACTATTGTACTGATGGTAGTTATGGTTGCGGTTTTCTATTTTCTGCTCATTCGTCCCCAAAGAAAAAGGGAAAAACAAACCGCTGAGATGAGGAATAAAATTGAGATTGGTGATGGAGTGGTAACTATAGGAGGTGTCATCGGCAGAGTAGTAAGTATTAAGGATGAGACGATACTAATTGAAACCGGCACCGACCGAACCAAACTGAGAATACAAAGATGGGCAGTTCAAGAAGTAGAAAAACTGGAAATTGATGACTAAACAATAACACCTTTTCGAAAGAAAAGGTGTTATTTCAAGGAGTATACAAAAATGGAAAAGATTGGCTTTTTAGGATTCGGAAACATGGCCTCTGCAATAGCAAAAGGTATCCTCTCGGTATCACATGTCTTAGTTGAAGTATCTGCTTATGACCCATTCCCGCAAACAATAGAACAGTTTCAGGGAAAGGTTAAGAATATATCTAGTGCTCAGGAACTAATCAATACAAACAAATATATTTTTCTGTGTGTGAAACCTCAGATGCTATCTGATGCGTTATCACCGATTTCTGATGCTTTTTGCGACCAACATATTGTCGTATCTATAGTCGCCGGAGTTACCGTAGAACATATTAAAGACTTAATTGATAACCGTTGCCCGGTTGTAAGAACCATGCCTAACACCCCGTTATTGCTCTCGAGTGGCACTACTGCAATTTCTAAGCCCGATGATATTTCTGCAACCGATTATGAGTTGATCAAAAGTATCTTCCAGTCGGTGGGTTCGGTTTATGAAATTCACCCTGACCGATTCAATGAAGTTATACCGGTTAACGGGAGTAGTCCGGCCTTCATATACCTCTTTGCAAAGATAATCGCTGAACAGGCAGCTGAATATGGCTTGGATTATGACAGCTCACTCAAGATGATTTCTGATACCTTGATAGGAAGTGCAAAGATGATTATTGAATCCGGTAAATCCGTTGACGAACTCATCGATAATGTCTCTTCAAAAGGCGGTACCACTGTTGCTGCTCTTCAAGCGATGCAGCAAACTGGATTCTCTGAAGCTCTAGCCGCTGGGTTTGTTGCTTGTGTTGAACGAGCATATGAACTGGGGAAAACTACCTAAGCATTCCAATCCGATACAAAGAACCCGAATTCGTCTTTGTAGGACCCGGTCAATATCAATATGAAATCAACGAGTAAACCGATACCGAATAGACCTCCGGTGAAGATAAACAGTATACCGTAACCGATACGTCCCACATAGAAATGATGTACACCGAAGCAACCGACAAAGATACAAAGGAGTAATGCCACTAAGCGACTCTTTCGGCTGACCGGAACCCGCCTATTATTGGCGTAGTTATGTGAATATGGATTATTTATCGGTGGATCATAGTAGCTGTAATAGGTTTCTTTGGTGTATCTGGGGTATTGTTCCTTCTGAGATGTATATCTGTTATCCTCAGCAGAAAATTGTGTTGCGGCTTTTCCGCACTTCGGACAGAAATTACTGATAACTTCGGTGCCACAAACTGTACAATATGACATAAGTGTAGTTCCTTTCGTTTTCTTGAGGTCATTATATCCTGCGAAAATCAATTATTTTTAAACATTTTATGTTTTTCTTTATCGACCGATCATACACCCAGTATCATGAATCCTTCCATATATATACCTGAAGTTTTTGAAGGGGAGTAGAATGTCAACGAAAAACATATCTTGAAGGCGGTAAGACTTCAGAAGTTGATGAAAATCGCTATTCGACTCAGTCCAGCTAAGCACGGTAAAGTACGATATATAGACACATCAGTCTGCAGAGTAAGGGTACTGGAATATGATTTCGATAATCCAAAAAACTCACCGCTGTTTATCGATATGTACGGTGGTGGTATTGTACTGGGTTCTGCCGACATGGATGATGCTATGTTTGTGTACTCTAGAAATTCAGCCGAGGTGAAGGTCATCAGGGTGCAACTTATTATAGCGTGCATATATTTACAATATATAAGATAA
>WRIP01000198.1 GCA_009782665.1 Oscillospiraceae bacterium | reverse complement strand
TTGATATCCCATTGGGACCTCCTCCGGAACAATCGGTATATGTACCGGGACCGGCATTTGAGATAAACCCCTTTACCGTCCAACCTGATGCATCTATTGAGGTATTACCTCCTAGGCCCGAACCGGATAAAGATAAAGAGTTGGTGAAAAGTATATTTGAAGAGCATGAATGGGGAGACAGGCAGCAGAAAGAAGTGTTTACAGATTTTTCTCCTGAACCACAAGATTATGATCTGCCTCTTCCGGAAGAGCCACAGCAGCTCCCTGAGCCACCTACTGCCGATATCTTTGAGGCGTCAGTGCCAATCAAAAAGCCCAGAAAGAAAAAAACCACATATCGTGTACCTCCCCTCTCATTACTGCTATCAGAGGACACCCCAATAGGTGGAGATATTAAGAATGAATTGCGTGAGAACGGAGAGTTCTTAGTCAAGGTGCTCGAGAGTTACGGAGTACAGACCAAGGTGGTGGATATCTCTCGCGGACCTACCGTGACCCGTTATGAATTACAACCAAATGCCGGGGTACGTCTTAGCCGTATAACTAATCTCGAGAAGGAGATAGCGCTCAATCTTGCCACTGCCGGTGTGCGGATTGTGGCACCGATACCCAACAAGGCTGCTATCGGTATTGAGGTACCCAACTCCCATAAGCGGATAGTTCGTATATCTTCGGTCATTTCAAGTAGTGAATTTAGGCGTTCGGAATCACCTCTTACGGTCGCGTTGGGAAGGGATATCTCCGGAAACATCATGGTAACCGATATCACTAGAATGCCACACCTACTCATTGCCGGTACCACCGGTTCCGGTAAGTCTAACTGCCTGCATTCTATGATAATCTCGCTAATGTACAAAACCTCTCCGGATGATCTCAAGTTTGTCTTTATAGATCCCAAATTAGTAGAGTTCGGTGTATATGACGGTATGCCGCATATGCTCATACCAGTCGTCACCGATCCTCGCAAAGCATCAGGTGCTCTGGCGTGGGCAGTAATGGAGATGCTCGATAGGTATAAGCGGTTCTCGGAATACAAGGTGCGGGATATAAGCTCATATAACCGGGTGATTGAGAGTATTGATATCTCTACACTAGAAGAGCAGGAGGGGAAACCCATCCCCGAAAGACTACCTCGAATAGTTATCATAATCGATGAGTTGGCAGACCTGATGCTGGTCGCACCCAGAGAGGTCGAAGACTCTATCTGCCGTTTGGCTCAGATGGCACGAGCCGCGGGGATACACCTAATAATCGCTACCCAACGCCCGTCAGTGGATGTAATCACAGGTATTATTAAAGCCAATATCTCCTCTCGAATCGCGCTTTCAGTGGTATCTCAGGTTGACAGTCGCACCATAATCGATTCGGCTGGTGCGGAGAATCTACTCGGTCAGGGGGATATGCTGTTCCTGCCGCTTGAATACTCCAAACCCGTGCGAATACAGGGATGTTATGTATCGGATGAAGAGATTGAGAAGGTGGTAAAAACCCTCAAGGAGAATGCGGTAATCGAATATAATGAAGAGGTACTGGAAGCGATAGAACGCGAAGCGGCAAAGGAAAAAGGAACTGCCGCAAGTAACAGTTCCGGTATGGATGACAAAGACAGTATGTTAGATGCAGCTATTGAGCTGGTGGTTGAAGCGGGACAGGCTTCGACATCCTTCCTACAAAGAAGATTGAAACTCGGATTCTCCCGTGCGGGACGGATAATGGATGAGATGGAAGCAATGGGCATCATTGGACCCCCAGACGGTAGTAAACCTCGGGTGGTGAACCTGACTATGCAACAGCTGAGAGAACGTCAACTCAAGTTCGATGAAATCGAAGGATAGTACCCGATATAGGGTAATACCAGTGGTCGCCCAGTGCCAATGCACCGGGCGATTTTTCTATTCACACTGAGCTATACACATCTGCCAATGCAGCGATCCTTTTCAACTGAGGTGATGTTCAGCTGAACTATATCTCCCGCCGAAACTATGTCCTTAGTTACAACAGGGAGATAGTGTTCGGTGTATCCCTCATACCACCCGGTCTTGTTTCGCTGTTCGACAATTATAGATACCGTTTTTCCTATCTGCTCGGTCAGTATCGATTGTCTGACGGAATCAGTCGCTTCTATCATCTGTTTGACTCGACTTTTTTTAGTGATGTCAGGCAGTTGTTTTAGATCGGCTGCCGGTGTGCCGGGCCGGGGGGAGTAACTAAAGACATGGCATTTTAAGAAACCGAGTGAACTGACGAAATTCAGACTCTCATCAAAGTCATACTCGGTTTCGGTCGGAAACCCTACCATGATGTCGGTGGTGAAGGTCGGAGAGATAAACGCATCCCGCATATTCTCAACTATGTTGCGGTATTGCACTGTTGTATAGTTACGGTTCATATCGGACAGTACCCTGTCACTTCCGCTCTGTAGTGAAAGATGGAAATGTGGAGCCAGTTTCTTATACTTCGAGAGAGTTTCTATCATCTTTTCGTCCATCAGATCAGGCTCCAATGAGGATAGACGTATTCTTGTAATACCATCGACATCTGCTGCCGCTATAGCATCGGGTAGCGAGTATGAGTTATTATCTCCGTAACACGACAGGTTGATACCGGTAAGTACGATTTCCTTATAGTTGTGCTCAGCAAATAGTAATGCCTGTTGGTGGATATCTACTGGAGATAGTGACGCTATACGGCTTCTGGCATAGGGCACGATGCAGTATGAACAGTACCGATTACAACCGTCCTGTATCTTCAAAAAGGCACGGGTATGATTTCGCATTTTAGGTATAGGGATAAATGGTAGGGTAGACTGGTCGGATGAACTGTTAACCGATATGATTGTAGGGGATTGTTTACCGGTTGTTGTCTTGCTATATCTTTCGATATGCTCAATATATCGGTACTTATCTCGGTTGTCGAGAACAATATCTGCCGGAAATGGGTATTCATGCTGAACCTCAGGTAGACAACCGACCACTACCGCGATTTTATCGGGATAGTCTCGTGAGAGTTTTCTTAAGTAAGCTAGTACCTTTCGGTCGCTGTTTGCGGTGACAGTACAGGAGTTGATGACGACGATATTCGCTTCGGTGAGATTGTCGGTCACTTCGAAGCTATTCTGCAATGCTATATAAGCCATTGTTTCGCTTTCACTACTGTTTACCTTACAACCGAAGGTTTTGAAATGGATCTTCACCGCTTTTTTTACCTGC
>WRIP01000197.1 GCA_009782665.1 Oscillospiraceae bacterium | reverse complement strand
GTAAGCCGGAAGACATAGAGAAGGAAGTAACCTACCGTCTCGAGGTACTCTCTAAATCCGGAGGATATGTTTTCTCTACAATACATAACATTGTCGCCAATATACCACCTGAAAACATTATGGCAGTGTACAATGCAGTTGGTAGATTCAATAGTGTCAATTCATAAGGAAAATGATATAATGGTCGAGAAAGCTATTGCGATTGCTATCGAACAAGGATTTTCTCATGTAGGTAGACTTGATGTGACCAAACTCGAGTTTCTACAAGAAGTACGTGATATGTGTGCGGCTGACAGATGTCATATGTATAACAAATCATGGATGTGTCCTCCCGGTTGCGGTGAGTTATCTGACTCTGTCTCGAAAGCAGAAAAATACACCGAAGGAATAATTGTTCAGACCACTGGAGTACTTGATGACGTATTTGATTATGACGAGATGAAGAGTATAGGTACTCGTCATATGCAGGAGTTCAAAGTACTCAGAAAAACACTGTATGATGACTATCCAAGTCTCTTGGCACTTGGTTCAGGAGCCTGTAAAGTGTGCGAGCAATGTAGCTATCCATTGAATCCGTGCAGATTCCCTGATGAAGCAATCCCTTCGATGGAAGCATATGGTCTATTTGTGAGTAAAGTATGCGAAGATAATGGGATTGGGTATTATTACGGAGAAGGGACAATAACCTACACTAGTTGTATACTACTCAGTTGATATAGCTTCATTAATATTACAGTAAAACATATCTACGATACCGAATTTTGTAAAAGCATAATCATATATATTTGGAGGAAATTATGGAAATACTAAAGGACATGTACGATGCTATTACGGCAGGAGATGCTAAGAAGACTGAGGAGCTAGTGACATTAGCCTTAGAACAAAACATGTCACCTAATAAGATTCTGGATGAAGGTATGCTTGCCGCTATGAATGATATCGGTGAGAACTTCAAGAACGGTATTGTCTTCATTCCTGAGGTATTAGTTGCTGCCAGGGCAATGAATATGGGTGCTGTACTGCTTAAACCGGCTCTTATGGAAGAAGGTGTTGTATCAAAAGGAACCGTGATTATTGGAACCGCAAAAGGTGATCTTCACGATATTGGCAAGAACCTTGTACGCCTTATGATGGAATGTAAGGGCTTTACGGTTGTAGATCTCGGTGTAGATGTATCTGCTGAAAAATTTGTTGAGTCAGCAAAAGAACACAACGCTGATATCATCGCTTGCTCAGCATTGCTAACTACCACTATGGTAGAGATGCAAAGAATAGTAGATGCTGTATCTGAAGCCGGTTTATCCACGAAGGTTATGGTCGGAGGCGCTCCGGTAACCGATGCCTATTGTAAGAGTATCGGAGCTGATGGGTACACTCCCGATGCTACTTCAGCTTCAGAAATGGCTTTAGGATTCATCTAAGCCAGTATCATTGTACTATCTATCAGATTATTGTTACGTAATGTTATGTATATTTTGCATACTTAGAATGCCGGTCAACGACTGGCATTCTGTGAATATCGAACTACCTATTCATCTCTATACGATATAGTTAACCAACATCATCCCATTGTGAGAAACTATGTATAAACTGCATATATCCTCAATAGAAAACGATCTCGAGAGCTTTGAAATCAGTTTTGACAACTCGATTACTGTGTACGATGCTCTCGTTATGGCAGGTGTTGAACTAAAAGACAGTTCCTGTGGAGGAAATCACACCTGTGGCAAGTGTATTGTATATGTAAATGGATCCACCTTTACACCTACTTCAGAGGAACACAAACTAATAGTTAACCAAAATATTGAACAAAAACCTTTTCTTGGACACGCAAGACTCGCATGTTTAACTATAGCAACAGGAGATTGTGAGATATACTACCAACCTGGGACCAAATCGGTCCCAACTGAATCAAATAAAGACATTAGTATTACTTCAAATATCTCACGTGTTGGTGTAGCAATTGATATTGGTACAACAACCCTTGAGATATCATTTATTGACCTAGATTCTACTCTTCAGATATATCAATATCGTGAATTAAACAACCAAAAACTATACGGTTCTGATGTACTCTCACGAATTGACTACTCTAACAAGAACGGGAAAGATATCTTACACAAGCAAATATCAGACCAAATATCCGAAGCTATCTCTGATATCTGTCTGACACTTGGTATCTCTATTGAAATAATTGAATGTATGGTTGTTTCAGGTAATACAACCATGTTACATTTTTTCAGTAACCAAGACCCTAAAGGAATCGGAGTCTATCCCTTTACCGCTGATAATCTTTTCGGTATTGAGGTTAGTGCCAACGAAATATTGTCCGGCTTTACGGATGCTAACAGCCTCTATATAGCTGACTGTATCGGACCGTATATCGGAGGAGATATTTCCTGCGGAATAATTCATGCCAATATGCTCAATTCAAACGGAGTACAGCTTCTCATTGATGTGGGCACGAATGGAGAGATAGTCCTAGCGAAAAATAATAACCTGTATTGTTGTTCCACAGCCGCCGGACCAGCCTTTGAAGGTGCTCAGATTGCGATGGGTATGATAGCCGCTCCCGGTGCAATCAATATGGTATACTACCAAAACGGCGACATCTGTTATACAACCATCGATGAAGTCGATGCTGTGGGGTTATGCGGATCAGGTATCATATCTGCTATCGAAACTCTTATTTCTTTAGGTATAGTTGATGCAACCGGTAGGATATCAGAAGTAAACCATCCCTTCAGTGACAGGATAGTTCATATTGATTCACAAGTTGCAGTATATATCGTAAAAGACAAAATATACTTAACTCAACAGGATATACGAAACGTTCAGCTAGCTAAAGCTGCAGTAGCAGCAGGAATTGAAACTCTGTTGCAGGAAACCTCGACTGATGTTAATGAAATCACTAAGCTATTTCTCGCAGGTGGTTTTGGTAGCGGCATAAACGCAGCTTCTGCTGCAGCTATAGGCTTAATCCCAGCTGCTTTAGCCGATAAGGTTACTTTTATTGGCAACTCATCACTTGAAGGAGCAAAGCAGCTACTAGAATCGATGGAATTGAAGCAAACTCTTAAAGGTATCGTTAATGCATCAACCGAACTGTCTTTATCATCCAGTGGGTATTTTATGGAAAAGTATATTGATAATATGAGCTTTACTGTCCCGAGTAAATAAAGTTTCCGAGAATGAAAAGAGCTAAACAT
>WRIP01000196.1 GCA_009782665.1 Oscillospiraceae bacterium | reverse complement strand
CTAAAATATGTTAGCTAAATATTATCCATGTCGACCTCTCCGAAGAAGGATATACAGGCGTTCTGCAGTACATCTACTGCCTTATCTCCATCATCCACACGAAGGATTGACACCGCTTGGTTGGTTTGCTTCGCTACAAAAGCATACATATATTCAATGGATATATCATTATTGGACAGTATCTCAATCGCTTTAGAAAGACTTCCGGGGGTATCTGCTACCCCTATGGCAATCACCGGGGTTACCGCAACCGGATACCCGGCTGCTGCCAAAGCGGTTTTTGCTTCATTGGGCTTATCGAGTATCAAGCGTAGTATACCGAAGCTGGTGGTATCTGCTAATGACAACGCCCTTATGTCTATCGCTTGGTCTGCAATGATTTTCATTATCTCTGCCAGTTGACCCTTCGTGTTCTCGAGATAAACTGAAAGCTGTTTAATATACATAATGAAGCTCCTTCCCCCTATATAACTCGATTGTCTATGACCCGGACTGCCTTACCTTCACTGCGTGCCAAAGTTTTAGGACTGACCAACTTCACCTCCACCGAGATACCGAGTGTTGCCTCGATGGCAGTCTTAATATTTCGTTCCTTCTCTTCAACCAACCTGACCGCATCGAACGGAATCTGCGAAGATAGTTCCACCTGTATCTGGATACGATCGAGATTACCTATTCGGTCTACAACAATCAAATACTGCGGTAGAATACCTTCGATGGTAAGAAGTACCTCTTCAATCTGTGAGGGGAATACATTGACCCCCCGAATGATTAGCATATCATCGGTGCGCCCTTTGGGTTTAGTCATTCTGACAAATGTCCGCCCGCAGCTGCAGGGTTCGTATATGAGAGAAGCGATATCCCGGGTTCTGTACCTGATGAGTGGCAATCCTTCCTTCTTTATACAGGTAATGACCAACTCCCCTTCTTGCCCCTCCGGCAGCCTTTCTCCGGTATTAGGATCGATAATCTCCGGCAGAAAATGATCTTCCGAGATATGCATTCCGTTTTGGTTGTGGCATTCGTATGCTACACCTGGTCCCATTATCTCTGCAATGCCATAGATATCATATGCTTTGATACCGAGCTTTGCTTCGATATCTTTTCTCATATTCTCGCTCCAAGGTTCAGCACCGAACAGTCCGGCTCTCAGACTAATATCATCTTTACTGTAACCCGCATCATTCAACGACTCGGCAAGGTATAGGGCATATGACGGTGTACAGCAGAGTATGGTGGATGCAAAATCTCGCAGTACCTGTAGCTGCCTTGCAGTATTACCGGTAGAAGCCGGAATGGCTGCGGCATGGATTTTCTCTGCACCCAAATTCATACCCATACCGCCGGTAAAGAGACCATATCCGTAGGATATATGGATAAAATCTGAACTGGTAGCACCGATGGCAACCAAGGCTCTGGCAATATCAATGCTCCAAGTCTCCAAATCCTGCTCGGTGTATCCCACTACAGTGGGTTTACCGGTAGTCCCACTACTGGCATGAACTCGGACGATATTTTGTATATTTACCGCAAACATACCATAGGGATAGGTATCCCGAAGGTCTTGTTTTTCGGTAAAAGGTAACCTAGATAGATCCTCTATCGATCTAATATCATCTGGATGTATAGCTGCCGCTGTCATTTTATCGCGGTAGTGCTCTACATTCTCGTAAACTTTGTTTACGGTATTAATTAGTCGACGGCTCTGTATCTCGGTCAGTTGTTTTCTATCTATTACTTCATTATTATCGTAGTATCTCATTATTTCCTCACACTTTCGTATCCTTTTCGGAAGCAGAACATATTCTCCTCTAATCTGCGCCCTTCCAGGATTCTTTCTAAAGATTTTTCGAGCGACTCATACGGCAGGTTAGAGACGGCAGCGAATGCGCCCATCAGGGCGACATTAGCTGCCCTAATAAAGCCTGAATCTTTAGCAATTCTAAGTGCATCTATTTCAAATACCGAAATATCTGTTATTTCATTTAATCTAGCAGATATATCTGAGGGATAAACCGCTTGATTTGCTAGTACTGTAGATGGTGCTATCTGCTGAGAGTTCATAACTATTGTACCGCCATCTTTGAGCATTGATAGCCACCTGGCAGTCTCAAGGCATTCAAAGGAGATGAGGTAGTCAGCTTCAGCCACTTCCACTAGCGGAGCATATACTTTTCTGCCGTACCTGACATAGGTGATGACCGACCCGCCACGTTGTGACATACCATGGACCTCTGAAACCTTAACATCTAACCCTATATCCATTGCCGTTTCGGCAAGCAGCCTTGAGGCGAGTATGATACCCTGACCTCCGACTCCGGCAATGACTACTCCCGTTACATCGCTCATAATGTACTCTCCTTGATTGCTCCGACTGTGCAGATTTGTTTACATAGCCCGCAACCGGTACAGGAATGCTGGTCAATTTGAGCGTGATTAGTATCATCTGCGTATATTGATGGACAACCGGATGACAGACACAAGCCGCACCCGATACAGTCGGTATGATTGACGGTGAATACTTTACCGGCAGAATCTGCTCGAGCTCCCGGCAACAAAACACAGGGTCGTCTTGCGATGATGACTGAAGGTCTTGGTTGTTCTAACTCTTGAAGTATTATACTCTCGGTCTGGTCTAGATCATATGGGTCGATAACCGTTACCCGTTCTACACCGCAGGCGTGGCATAGTACTTCTAGATCAACTGCAGGAGCTAATTCATTCTTCGCATTATATCCTGAGGCCGGGTTATTTTGATGTCCTGTCATCCCGGTCGTACGGTTATCTAAAATTATGACGGTGGCATTGCTCGAGTTATATACGATATCAATAAGACCTGTTATACCGGAATGAATAAAGGTGGAATCCCCGATAACCGCAACCGCTTTGTCGCTCCAATCAGGGCGTGCCTTCAACACTCCGTGTAAAGCAGACACCGAAGCGCCCATACAGATACAGCTATCCATCGCTGAAAGCGGATATGATGCACCAAGTGTATAGCATCCAATATCTCCGCTCACAAAGAGTTTTAGTTTCCTTAAGGTATAGAAGACACCGCGATGGGGACATCCGGAGCACAACACAGGAGGTCGCGATGGTATCTCATCGGGATAGTCCCGTCTTTCCACTACATCTGCTCCCAGCTGCATTGAAATACTGCGTCTCGAGTACTCTCCATAGGTGGGGAACAGGTTCTTTCCGTCAACCTTAAG
>WRIP01000195.1 GCA_009782665.1 Oscillospiraceae bacterium | reverse complement strand
CCCTTCTATATTTATCAGAATCTCATAAAAAGGAGTAAGTGAAATGAAAAAGAAAATAGTTACATTAATTGCAATACTTATGGTTGTTGTACTGTATGCCGGTTGTGCTAGTAATTATGATAGTAACAGTTATTCAGCATCAGCTGACATGGTATCATATCCCTCTTCAGCTTCAACAGCATCAGGATCCGGAGCTAACACTGCTTCAAGTGAAATGCTAATGAAGCGAGAATATGAAGCAGCTGATGAGGCTTTGTATGATAACGACGGAGGATTAGGTGGTGTAAGTCCAGTAAATCAAACCCCAGACAAAGGTTTGAAAATCATCTACACGGCCAACATGAACATTCAAACTATTGAATGGGAAGACAACTACCCACTGTTGCTTAATCTGATTGATGAGTTTGATGGATACATCCAAAACTCCAGTGTTTCCGGTGGATATACCTCGCAGAGTGGATACTATAACGCTCGCTCTGCCTATCTCAGTATTCGAATTCCATCAGCTAACTACAGGGACTTCCTCAACTCTGCCGATTCAAAGCTATCGACCATCACCAGTCTTAATGAGTATACCGATGATATCACCGCTCAATACGTCGATACCCAAGCACGTATAACAACGCTGAAGGCACAGGAGCAACGCCTCTTAGCTTTGCTCGAGAATGCAGGTGATCTCAGTGACCTACTGGAGATTGAACTGAAACTCGGTGATGTGAGGTATCAAATCGAGAGTTATCAATCGATAATGAATACATATAATAATCTGTTGTCTTATTCCACAATAAATATCGATGTACACGAAGTATCTACTGTTGTAATTCTTAAGGATACCTTCGGACAGCGGGTACTGGCTGCTATCGATGATTCCTTAAAGGCAGTACTCAGTTTCCTTGACGGCCTAGTTATCGTCCTAATCTATCTCGCACCGTATATGATCATAGCCTTAATTGTTATCGTCATCGTAAGGTTATTGACAAAGAAACGTCGACTAGCGAGAAAAGAGAGAAAAGCAGGTGCCAAGCAACAACCTCAGCCTGTAGGATATACCATCCCATCACAACAGTACACGAGCAATGAGTATGTTGCTCCTGTTAGTAATCCTAGTATCTCTGACAACCAAGACGTCACTTAAACATACTAAACTCATAAAGAAACAGGCGGTTTAACCGCCTGTTTCTTTATGGAAGGTACAATCTAGACGATCGTCATTACATCATCGAGTGAACGTCTGTTCTTGTCACGGATTTTGTCGGTAGCAGCATATCCTACCGTAAATACCAAGGAGGCTCTTTGATCGTCTGAATAACCGCAGACTTCCTTAAGTGGCTCATCATCAAACCAACCGATCATACAGGTAGACAGTCCTATATCGGTCGCAGCGAAACAGACATGTGTCGCTGCACTTCCGCAATCGAAATCACGGTAATAATGGTTGTATGGGGTTGCTGGTACCCATGTCTCGGATTCTACGTTTCGGGTCATAACAATGAATGCACTAACCGTTCCAGCAAAACCGTTTCGGTCCATTGCCATACAACCTGAGGCGATCTTGGCTACCGATTCGGGATTGTTGGTTACATAGAAATTCCAGGGTTGGGTATTGGCAGCAGAAGGTGCCATACGTGCAACCTCTACAATAGCAGTAAGCTGCTCTAGGGTTACCTTTTTATCGGAATACTCTCTACAGCTTTCTCTGGTCAGAATTAATTCATTAATGGTCATGGTTTACATCCTTTCTCAAAAAAATTTACATCCTCATTATATCACATTAACCACCATATGATATAATTACGGTAGAAAAAACAGAGAGATTGGAGTACTGATGATAATTGAGATGCACGCACATACCAAAGAGGTAAGCCCGTGTGCCAGAGTAGCAGCTAAAGATATGATAACAGCATGCAAGGAATATGGCTACTCGGCAGTAGTCATAACCGACCACTTCAATGACTACATACTAGAGAGTTTTAGCGGTAACAGCCGACAGAGAGTAACACGGTATCTGGAAGGGTATATGATAGCAAAAGACTATGCTGATGAAATCGGAATCAGAGTCTTATTTGGAGTAGAGGTAAATATTGGCAGAGGTAGAGAAGACTTCCTCATATACGGTGTTACCCCCGACTTCCTATATGATTACCCGAAACTGTATACTTTTACACAAAGACAGATGTATGAAGCTGCACATTCAGCAGGAGCTCTAGTGTATCAAGCTCACCCCTGCAGATATCCCTGTAGACCGATGGATCCCAACTTCATGGATGGAGTTGAGGTGTGTAACGGTAATTTTCTACACGGCGGACCGGCTTTTGGTACAGAGAATAGTAATAGGGATGCACTGGAATGGGCAAAAAAACACAGTCATCTGCTACATGTGGCCGGTAGTGATGTGCATAACCTTATCGATGTTGGCTCAGCCGGAATAAATATACCTGATGAGGAAGCTCCGCAAAAGGAAGAGGATCTCCTACGAGTACTAAAGAGTAAACGCATGCAATTGCATGTAATTGAAGAATTATGGAGTGTGTATAATGAGTAGTTACTTTAACGGAATAGAAAACTCGATGTCAAATCTGTTCAGACTATCGGATGCAAAAACATTTTCTATTAGTCCGGAAAACCCAACCGGCGAAAAGGGAAAAGGTGGTAGCTGTCCACTTGAACAGGGTTCTGCCAAGAATGCGGCTCGTGATTTAGGGACCGGGTGGAAGGTCAACCCATATATCAATATTGCAGCGAACACAGAGTACACCATAGCCGATATATCCGGTCCGGGAGTTATTCAACATATTTGGTTAACGCCTACAGGTAACTGGAGATATACCATAATACGTATTTATTGGGATGATCAGGAGTATCCCTCGGTCGAGAGTCCTCTCGGTGATTTTTTCTGTGCCGGATGGGGTAGGTACGCTCAGCTTTCTTCTCTAGCTGTCTGTGTAAACCCGGGTAGTGCTTTTAACTGTTACTGGATCATGCCGTTTAGAAAACGGTGTAGAATTACACTAGAGAATATTGATGAAGAAAGTGTACGAATTTACTACCAAATTACCTATGCCTTAGGTGATATAGGGGATGATGCTGCATATTTTCACGCACAGTTCAGGCGGATAAATCCGCTTCCATATATGGAAGTTTACCCGATACTCGATAATGTCTCAGGTAAAGGACAGTATGTCGGTACATATATGGCTTGGGGAGTAAACAACAACGGATG
>WRIP01000194.1 GCA_009782665.1 Oscillospiraceae bacterium | reverse complement strand
CACAGATAGGAAAAGGTGGAGCATATGTGGTGTTCCCCTATGATATTAGAGCAGAATTCTCAAAGGGTAGAGTAAAGGCTGAGGTCACATTTGACCTCGAACCATATACCGGTAGTATTGTGAATATGGGACATAAAAACCCAGATGGTTCAGTCTGTTATATCATTGGTATTCTCAAGGAAATCCGCACTAGACTCAAGAAACAACCAGGAGATTACGTTCATGTTACCGTTAAGGTAATCGAATAACTATAAAGCACCGAGTGTTATGAATAAATATGAACTTGCATCAAAATCAAAATTCGACAGTATTGCTTTCAATTACGAACAGTCTCCGGAAGGCAGATTCACATTGAGGTACCGACAGAAAATACTCGAATTATGCCATAGGCATCAGATAACAAGAGTACTTGATGTCGGTTGTGGCAGTGGACATCTTCTCGGTCAGATAAAGAAAAGCAATACTTGTGAGGCTTATGGTATAGATATTTCTCCGAATATGATCGAAGCATGCAAGCGCAACTATGACGATATATATTTTTCGGTATCTAGCGGCGAACAGTTAAACTATGAAGATGAGTTCTTTGATCTAGTCATCATATGCTGTACCTTACACCATCTAGCAAATCCTCATGTTTTCTATAATGAAGCTTATCGAGTTATAAAACCCAGTGGTCTACTAATTGTCGCAGAACCGAAGTACCCGTTTCCCATAAAACAACTCTTTGACTTTTTAGTATTACCCTTTATGGGTTCCGGAGACAACAGAACCTTTTCACGCAGGCGTCTGAAACATCTATTCGAGAGTAGCGGATTCATGCTGCTGCCTGAAAGCTACTACGGTGAATATATGACCGTTATGAAAGGTCAAAAACAATATGTTTAATCTATTTATCATGTTTAGCCTGGTTGGCAAACTGTAGATTTTTACAGATAGGCTGTTACGAAGAGAGTGTTATTATGAATCAAGAATCACAAGGAGAACTATATCCCTTGCATTGCACTGAGCTTGGACTGCAAAGAATCAATCGCAATCTCTTAATACCCGAGAAGGATGTTATAGAATGGTGTAGTCATGCCATTGAACAGGCAGACATGATAATGGAGTTAGGAAAGAATAGGTATGTGTATAAAGAGGGGATAGTTATCACCATCAACAGGCATAGTAACACAATCATAACTGCTAAAAAAATCCATCCTGTAATTCGAGTTATGCAGGAACCCGAATATGTATGTCTCAGGGAGTTCCTCTATCAAGCCATATATATTCCAAAATCTATCGAACCGCCTGATCGTACCATTGTAGATAAACCCGAACTACAACTATATATTAAGGATTTTGGCAGTATGCCGGGAGATCTAGCTGTTACCGCCGTACAAAACTCTCAGATATGCGGAGCTGCATGGACGAGAATAATAGAAGGCTACGGTCATATCAATGACAGTATACCTGAACTAGCCATTTCCGTTTTCCCCGAATTCAGAGGTGTTTCAATTGGTACAAGACTCATGAAAAAGCTCTTTTCAATTCTTAAGCTAGATGGCTATACTGCAGTATCTCTTTCGGTGGATAAAGCAAGTCCTGCAGTTAGATTCTACAAAAAGCTCGGGTTTGAAGTATATGATGAAAAACAGAGTATGAGTGATTTCATTATGATTAAGTATCTCAGATAACCTCGAACTGATCTGTACTCTGACGAAATAATAAAGGAACTACTATATGAACACACTAGAACAAACATATACTGAACTTGGTGAGATGACGAAACAAGACGTCATCTCAATCTTACAAATGGCAGAAGCAAACGGAATTACTGTATATATTGATGGTGGTTGGGGTGTTGACGCATTGCTGGGAATACAAACACGAAAACACGAGGATCTCGATATTGCGATTGCTCATGAGCACTCAGTACAGTTCAAACAGATACTGGCAACTCAGGGATACTCCGAGGTGATCCGACCTGATTCATGGGAGTGCAATTATGTCATGGGTGATGATAAAGGTCACTTGATTGATGTACATACCTTTACATTGGATGAAGCAGGTAATAACATCTACGGAGTAGCATACCAAGGGTATCATCTAGTAGGAAAAGGGGTTATTGACGGATATCCGGTCAGTTGCCCTCCGCCCGATGTTATGGTGGAGTTTCATACCGGATATGAAGTCGACGCAACCGACTATGCTGACACAAAAGCGTTATGTGAACGTTTTTTTATCCCTTTACCCGACTGCTATATGAACTTTTATGACTGTAATGAAACAAATACCATGGAGGATTCATAATGACCCAAAAGGGAACAGTAAGGCTGGAAACCGAACGATTAGTACTGAGAAGATTTGTGCTTTCGGATGCCGAAGCAATGTATAGCAACTGGGCTAATGACAAAGAAGTGACTAAATATCTAACCTGGCCAGTTCATAAAGATATGTATGAAACCGAAGGAATCCTAAAATCTTGGATTGAACAGCATGAAAAAGACGACTACTACTCCTGGGCAATAATTGAAAAGCAAATTGATGCACCCATAGGGTCAATTGCCGCAGTCGGGGTAGATGCCAATATAGACATGGTACATATCGGGTATTGTTTAGGTAGATGTTGGTGGAACCAAGGATATATGTCAGAAGCGCTGAAAGCTGTAGTTCGTTTCTTCTTTGAGGAGGTAGGAGTCAACCGGGTAGAATCAAGACATGATCCACGTAATATCTACTCCGGAAGAGTTATGATGAGTGCCGGGTTGCAATATGAGGGAACTAAAAAACAAGGAGACAGAAATAATCAAGGTATCTGTGACTCTATGTGGTACGCACTCGTAGCTGAAGATTACTATAAAACATTAGATTAGCATTTCAAGTCAAGAAACCATTTTCATTTTCCTCTATCATGATTGTGAGGAGAGATAGTGTGGGAGTTGTCGAACAGATAAAAAACTATGTGACTTCACATCTACAACAGCCAATATCTGCTAAGGATATCTCAGTAGTAACCGGATATTCCAGATACCATGCAATGAGGTTGTTCAAAGCCGAGACAGGGGAGTCACCCTTCGAGTACATCCGTAGGCAACGTATGCTTCAATCTGCATATGCTTTACGTCATGAGCATTCGAAGGTTGTTGATGTCGCGTTTGATTATGTTTTTGAGAGCCACGAAGGGTTTACCAGAGCTTTCTCGCATACTTTTGGAATAACACCTAAAAAGTATGCAAATCTGAAAACACCTGAT
>WRIP01000193.1 GCA_009782665.1 Oscillospiraceae bacterium | reverse complement strand
CTGACGCTGTTTCTTCACCCGGTCTTAGGCAGATCCAGCTGTAGATTACCGGAAGCGGTAGTTCTTTTGATAGTGACTTCAGCATATCCGGGAAGTCCTGTTTCACAAAGCTAATTACCGATTCATTTTCCACTGCATCATCCTTGAGTGCCTGGAACACTTCGTGTACCCTGACATTCTGAGGACAACCTTTGGTGCAAAGGGTACAAGCAGAACAGAACAAGAACGCATTGCTTTGAGGCAGAGTCTTGATACCGAGTTTTGCCAGTTCCAGCATTTTGTTGGGTCTGTAGGTCTTTATGAACTTAGATATGGGGCAAACCGAGGAACAGGTTCCGCATTGATAACAATACTTCAGAGTTTCACCATTAAAACTACTTTTAAGCTTATGCTTAAAGCTTGGGTCTACCCTGCCTGCTGTCGAATGATTTGCATTAGTATAGTCATTCATTTGAATCATTTATCACCTGTCTATCCCACCGCTTCGCGAACACTCGCTAGAAACAGTGAAACATTGTCTTTTTTACCATAAACCAATATATACCCATCATCCTGACTCTTGGATGAAAGGGTAAATTCATCTAGTAGTGCCGCTATATCGGTAATATCCTTAAGGTACTCCTCTTGTACCCGTACCCAATAGACACCTTTGGGTATCCCAACAATATATCCAGCGGCAGAGGATGAAGGAGGTGCTTTAACGTCACTCGTGTAAGCTTCGATTATTTTCATCTGCCAACCTTCGGCATACTCATTTCCTGCTTCAATCTCAGCCAACGACAACAGATTCATCTCCACATTCTGTAAAGCTGCCATTGCCTTAGCTTCCGTCTCTATCTCTCCTGCCTGTCTCATAGCAATACCGGCAAAGGATCTGCCGGTTTTCAGATCCGACACGACATGAGACGGGATATCTATATTCTTGTGCTTGAGTTCTATCATTAGTTCATCAAGTACAGCTGCTGCAGCGATATAGTTTGTCATTCAATCCTCCTTTGTCAGTATTAGTTAGCTTCTGCCATCTTCTTTACTGTTTCAATACGTGCTTTTTGAGAGATGAGGTCGTTTGTGGTCAGTTCTAGTGCATCCTCCGGGCACCACTCGATACAGGAGGGACCTTCTTCTCTGTCTTGACAGAGATCGCAGATGTTGACGGTTGGTTTGGGATCAAGTGCAATCGCACCAAACTCACACGAGTTAATGCACCATCCGCAACCATTACAGAGTGCGTCATTGACCGCAATGACACCGGTTTCTTCGGATTGTGTAAGTGCCTTTCTCGGACATGCGATGACGCAGGGGGCATCCTGGCACATTCTGCAGTTAACTGCTGCGTTGGTATATGGATAGAGTCTCACTACCCGTATTCTGGATTTAGTCGGGTTGAACACTTTGTTCTTTTCCATCGAGCATGCATACTCGCAGACGCGACAGCCGACACATTTATCCATATCAATTCCTACAAATTCATACATTCTTTTCACCTCGTTTGGTTAGTCTGCTACCGCAAGAGCGGCATATTCCATCAGATTCAATTTCTCTAAGGTAGAGATCTTAGGAACTCCTTCGTTGTTCCAGCCGCGTGCTTCGTAGTAGCCATCCAACATAATATCGAGATCTTCCTGGGTTGTAACATTCCCTTCACCAACTCCCGAAGGAATGGGATCCTTCATGACACGTGGAGGTAGTGTGTCGCCCTTTCGGGTCAGACCTTCACGAATGTTGAGTAATCTGGCTAGTGTGTTCATCCTCTCACCGGCAGTCTGCAGTTCTTCTCCGGTCATAGGAATACCGGTGACTAGAGTATATACTCTGGCTATCTCGTCATACCCTTTCCAGATAGCTCGGGTGAACTTACAGATGATCATAGAATCTATGATGGCATAGAAATCCTCATCACCCATAACCAACTCACCGCGGTTTCTTTCCGCTTTGTATCTGTCGACCTTGCCGCCGAGATCCCAACCGTAGCTTCCATGTCGTTGGTGATCTCCACCGCGTCTGCTAACCGCATAACCCAGAGCACAAGTCTTAAGACCTCTCACATCGTAACCGGTCATCTCGAGACCTTTAATATGCATTGCAAAGTGCTCAGAACCTTTTTTGAGTTGCTCGGAGGCACGCATAACGCCTTCTGCCATTATGTCTCCGATATCTTCACGCACCGACATCTTTCTCACCATCTCAACCATAGCGGAACCGTTTCCGAAGTTGAGATCCAGTCCGCCGGTATCTTCCTTGGTGATGATGCCTCGTTCATAACATTCCATGGCAAAGCCTACCACAATTCCGGCACCGATGGCATCAACACCATAGGTATTGCAGTATTCTAATGCTTTAATTATCGAGTTCATGTCATCCACCCCACAGTAGGGACCGAATGCCATGAGAGGTTCGTATTCAACACGAGCTACCGAGTTCTTATACTCTCCCTCCTGTGCCACTGCTATATGTTCGCAACGGCAAGGACATGCCGAACACCCCTGAATCTTGGTGACATAGTGTTCGTTGAGATACTCTCCGCTGACCTTATCTATATTATCAAAGGATGCCTGCTGGTAGTTTAATGTGGGTAGTGCACTCTGCTCATTCATGGTGAGCATATTTGCAGCAGTTCCCAACCCACGGTATTTGCTGGTTGCAGGACCCATTGCGCGTTCGTACAGGTCTTTGTTGAGTTCTAGCAGACCGTCGAAGTCGGCTACCGTCACATCGTGTGTTCCTCTGAGTGCCACGGCTTTGAGATTCTTTGAACCCATGACTGCACCGAGACCGGTTCTACCGGCGGCACGGAATCGGTCGTTGATGATACATGCCAAACGGTTTAGGTTTTCTCCTGCTTGACCGATACCGGATACCCGAACGTTTTGATCGCCTATTTCATCCCTTATGGCCTGCTCTGCATCCCAGGTGCTTTTACCCCACAGTTTAGCCGCATCCCGTATCTGCACCGACTCGTTATCGATGAAGATATATACCGGTCTTTTAGCTTTACCGGTAATAACAATAATGTCATATCCGGTCATTCGGAGCTCCGCTCCCCATTGACCTGTGGAGTATGCTTCACCGAGCATTCCGGTTGCCGGAGATTTTGCGAATACACCAAATTTGGATGCTGTACAGGGAACCATAGTTCCGGTAATAGCACCCGATACATAGATGAGGGGATTGCTGGCATCAAATGCATCTACTCCCGACTCAAGATTGTCGATTAACATCTTTATGCCGAAGCCAGTACCCCCAATGT
>WRIP01000192.1 GCA_009782665.1 Oscillospiraceae bacterium | reverse complement strand
AGAAATCTCACCATCATTCAGAACAGATGGTGGTACTGGATCCCACCAGGAATCGCAATCTTCCTCACCGTGATGTGCTTTAACATTGTCGGTGACGGGTTACGCGATGCAATCGATCCGAAAATGAAGAGGTAGGGAACAGATGGATAAAAATACGGTACTGGAAGTAAAAAACTTAAAAACCTACTTTCATATTGAAGATAACATCATAAAGGCCGTTGATGATGTAAGTTTCTATGTACTGAAAGGTGAAACACTTGGAATCGTCGGAGAATCAGGATGCGGTAAAAGTGTTTCCTGTATGTCGATAGTAAAGCTCATCGAAACTCCTCCAGGTAAATATGAAGACGGTGAGATACTCTTTAATGACAGGGATATGCTTAAGATATCTGATCGTGAACTCAGAAGTATACGTGGTAACGATATCTCCTTCATTTTCCAGGAGCCAATGACCTCATTGAATCCGGTATTCAAGGTAGGGGAGCAGCTCAGCGAAACGATGATTCTCCATAGAGGTATGACTAAGAAAGAGGCACATGAAGAAAGTATTAATCTGCTCAATCGAGTAAGAATACCCAATCCTGAACGTATCATAAATGACTATCCCTTTGCACTGTCAGGTGGAATGAGACAGAGGGTTATGATAGCGATGGCACTTGCCTGTGAACCAAAGCTTCTCATTGCAGATGAACCTACTACAGCACTCGATGTTACCATTCAAGCACAGGTATTAGAACTCATGAATGAGCTAAAAAATGAGATAGATACCTCAATCATCTTCATCACCCATGATCTAGGAGTAATATCCGAGATGTGTGATCGGGTCATGGTTATGTATGCCGGTAAAGTAGCAGAAGTCGCTAATGTAGAGACAATCTTTGGTGATCCTAAACATCCATATACTATAGGATTGATTAACTCTAAACCTGATTTGAATACCGAGGCTACAAGACTAAATGTAATACCGGGTAACGTACCTGATCTCAACAACATGCCTACCGGATGTCCGTTTCACCCTCGTTGCACTCATGCACTTCCCATATGCAGTAGTCAGTATCCTGATGAGATTATTTTATCTGCTGGTCATGTGGTATCATGCTGGTTGTATTCTTCTGATATAAATGATGGAGGTTCAGTATGAGTAATAATCTAATCGAAGTAACCAATCTCAAAAAATACTTTCCCATAAAGAAGGGTGTATTCAGATCTACCATCGGACATGTCAAGGCGGTTGATGATGTGACATTCAGTATTGAAAAAGGTAAGGTTCTGGGTCTTGTCGGTGAATCAGGGTGTGGTAAATCCACATTAGGAAGAACCATACTACGTCTATTACCTCCTACCTCAGGAGAGGTCAAATTCGAAGGTGAAAACATCTTTGAAGTTGATAAAAAGATGATGAATCAGCTACGTACCAAGATGCAGATTATCTTTCAGGATCCATATAGTTCTTTGAATCCACGTCTTCCGATTTATGACATCATCGGAGAGGCTATGCTTCAGCACAAGATAGCTGCAAATAAGGCGGAGATGAGAGAAAAGGTCATTGAGGTAATGTCCAAGTGCGAACTATTTCCGGAACAAGCCTCACGTTATCCCCATCAGTTTTCCGGTGGTCAACGCCAAAGAGTATGTATCGCCAGAGCTTTAGCAGTCAATCCAGAATTCATTATCTGTGATGAAGCTGTATCAGCTTTAGATGTTTCAATTCAATCTCAGATAATTAATCTACTCAAAGACATGCAGGAGGATATGGGGCTTACATATCTCTTCATATCACACGACCTTTCGGTCGTTCGCTTCATCAGTGATGATGTGGGAGTTATGTATCTAGGACAGATAGTCGAAATGGGATCAAAAGGAAAGATCTTTGACAATCCACTTCATCCATATACAGAAGCGCTCATGTCTGCAGCACCTTCTTTCGATCCTAAATCTCGAAACACCAGAAAACGCATCATTCTGGAAGGGGATATACCTTCACCGGCTAATCCACCGAGTGGATGTCGTTTCCATACTCGATGCATCTATGCCAAAGATGTCTGTTCAACGGATATTCCAGAATATATGGAGATAGAAAAGGATCATTTCTGTATGTGCCACAAGGTTAATGGAGTATTCTAAAGAGGTTTTTATGTTTCCGTTAAACAGTAAAAGGGTCAACGATGATCTATCAAAGATACGCAGATCCAACCTCGACCCAGAACAACGAGAAAAAGAAGATCTTGAGCTTGAAGAAGACAAGAAACAGACTAAAGCCAAACTCAAGGATTTAACCTTCAAAGACTATATCGCGATGGTTATTGCCGTGTTTTCAATCATCATACCCTATCTCTTAATCCTTTTTGCTGTACTCTTTCTCTTCGTCTTCCTGTTCTATCTAATATATCTACGCTAAAAATATCGATATAGAAAAAACGGGCAGTTACCAGTTAATCGACTGATAGCTACCCAATTGTGTTTATTAGGATTATCTATTGATCTTTGCCCAACTGTCTCGCAGTCCGACTATACTGTTGAATGCATTCTCATGCTTTGAATCCTTAATGAAGTATCCAGTTCTGACAAACTGATATCGCTCATCGAGAGTCGCATTATCTAAAGCGGCTTCAAGTTTTGCGTTTTCATATATCTTCACAGAATCTGAATTGATGAAGTCACTGAACTGGCTGTCATCTGGCATATCCTGCATATTCTCGAGTGTGAAGAGTCTACCATACTCATATATTGTAGTTTCAATAGCATTTCTAGTTGATACCCAATGTATGGTACCCTTTATTTTTCTTCCATCTGGCGGATTCTTTCCGCCACTTTCTAGATCTGCAGAACAGAGCAGTTCAACTACTTTACCATCTTCATCTAAGACATATTCGTTACACCTGACGATATATGCACCCATTAGCCGTACTTCTTTACCGACACTGAGTCGGTAAAACTTGTTTGGCGGGTCTATCTCAAAATCACTGCGTTCGATATATAGTTCATTGGTAAAAGTAACCTCTCTTGTCCCAGCGTCAGGATCATTGGGATTATTTGCGATAGTGAAGGCTTCAACCAGATCTGAATCAACGTTGGTGATTGTAAGCTTGATTGGGTCGATGACTGCCATTCTTCTAGCTGCCGTCATGTTAAGTTCATCTCGTATACAATGCTCTAGCAATTCGATATCTACAATACTATATGCTTTGGCATACCCAGCCTTATTGACAAACTCTGTCAGTGCCGAAGGGGTATACCCTCTGCGTTTTAGTCCCTGAATGGTT
>WRIP01000191.1 GCA_009782665.1 Oscillospiraceae bacterium | reverse complement strand
TCACAACTAAATAACGCCGTAACATGTATCGTTGTATCGTTGTATCGTTGACTCACAATTAAATAACGTCGAATATCCTCAAAACTCCGAATTGAATCACTAGTAATCGAGGTAATATGGCAGAAAAATATTTCGTTGACTCACCCCTTGTGGTATACTTACATAGGATTTACACAGTATCGGAGGTATTGGTTGTGAGTATGGATGCTTTCAGAGCCGGGATAGTACCAGGAGGTTTGACCTCTACATCCCATATCCGAACATTACTCCTGTTCATAATAAACAACTACGAGTCACCCATACCTCAATCGGTCATCGTTACCTCACTGACCACTACAGGCATTGTTAACTATTTTGCTTGTATTGACTCGCTTAAAGAGCTTTCTAATCTCAACCTCGTTGCAGGAAATGATGACGGATATATCTTAACCGATACCGGAAGATCGGTTGTGAATACCCTTCACAGCGAAATTCCGCTTACCGTGCGAACCAAGGCTGTCGAAGCAATTAGACAAAATATGTTGCTTCATATTAACACGAAGCAACATAATACACTCATTGAAAAACTCGATGACGGATATCTGGTGCATTGCAATCTTGCAGACCCCGACTCTGTCATCTTTTCTCTGTCACTCTATGCTCCGAACTACGAGATAGCACAGAAAATTAAGAAAAACTTCATATACTTCGGTGAAAAACTGATAGATGGTATTATTGCTGAGATGACTAAGGATATGGACGAAGAATAAGGGGATCTCAGTTAGTGTTTAAAAACAGGTCGGTGCTCAGATACTTTTCTCCCCTATCAGCAAATACACAAACAATTAAACCTGACTCTATCTGATTTGCGACCTCTATTGCAGCCAACATCGCAGCTCCACTTGACATTCCGACAAAAATCCCTTCCTCGGTAACAATCTTACGAGACATACAGAATGCTTGTTCACTTTCTACCATTACGGTGATATCGATGAGATTTTCGTCATAGATTGATGGCACGATAGCTTCAGACATGTTTTTAAGTCCCTGGATATAGTGTCCTCTGACGGGATGAGCCGACACTATTTTTATGTCATCACTGTACTCCTTAAGTCGACTTCCGACCCCCATGAGGGTACCTGAAGTACCAAGTGCACTGACATAGTGGGTCACGGTACCTTTTGTGTCGGTCAGTATCTCCTCTGCAGTTGTGGAATAATGAGCTAGTTGATTATACTTATTCGAAAACTGATCCGGTGTGAAGTATCTGTCAGGAAATTGTTTGAGACGTCTTTTAGCTTCCATTATGGCTCCGTCGGTCCCTTGTTCCGAATCGGTAAGCACAATATTTGCTCCGAACGCCTTGATCATATTCTGACGTTCGATGGAAACAGCTGAAGACATCACTATCTCAACGTCATAACCCTTCACCGTACCGATCATCGCCAAGCTAATACCGGTATTACCCGAGGTTGCTTCAATAATGGTCTTACCCTTAACCAGACTGCCTTCCTCTTCTGCCTGCTCAATCATCTTAAGCGCTATTCTATCCTTAATACTACCGGTGGGATTGGTCCCTTCAATCTTTGCATAGATTTCGACATTCGGTTTGTTTATCAGTCTATTTATTCTCACTAACGGAGTGTTTCCGATTGTATCGAGAATGTTGTTGTACATATACAGTATTTCCCCCTTTTTTACGTTCTCGATAACAATAAGAGAATATCCTTTAGTTGTCAACCGCTTTGGGGTTCAAATTATTACCATTCGAACTGCTAAACCAACAAAATTTCCTTAATGGATGGGAAATATATAGAATACTGTAAGACATAATACTAAACTTTGTGAGGTGAATACTATTCCAAAAAAGCAGAATATCATCAACCGACTGATGGCTCCCGAAAACCTCATAAAGGACAATGTCAAGCTCGGGAATATACCCTCTTCCAAGGAGGCATATTCCCTAACCGCTACACTGGCTCTGCCTGCACTCATTGAGATGGTGTTCATTGCACTCATTAATGTCATCAACACTATGATGGTTGGTGGACTAGGTTCTTATGCCATAACAGCGGTAGGACTTACCGCTCAGCCTAAGATGCTTATACTGAGTGTGTTTTCTGCGATGAACATCGGTATTACTGCCGTAGTATCACGCAGCAAAGGTGCCGACATGCGGGATGATGCAAACCTGTGTCTGGTACAGGCTCTATTATTTGCTTCACTGCTATCGATGGTCGCAGCCTCTATTGGATATATGGCTGCCGAACCACTCATGAGATTGGCTGGAGCCGGAGAGGACACTATATACTTTGCCACATCATACTTCAGAGTTATCTGCATCTCTGTCCCGCCGCAGGTAATTGCGTTAGCCATTTCCGCAGCACAACGAGGAATCGGACAGACTAAACTAACACTGAGAATCAACCTCACCGCTAATCTCGTAAATATACTACTTAATTTCCTGCTTATAGAGGGGCGATTCGGTCTACCTCGTCTCGAGATAACCGGATCTGCTATCGGTGTACTGGCTGGTCAGTGTTGTGGTTTTCTACTAGCACTGCAGTCGATATTGCAAAAGAACGGTTATCTCACCATTCGCAAACGTCCGCTGTCTCAGTGGAAGTTCAATATGTATATGTTGAAGAACATATCTCAGATAAGTAGCGGTGCCATGCTAGAGCAGCTAGTACAACGTTTCGGGTTTACCCTATTCTCCCGTCTAGTTGCAGATCTCGGTACCGATATCTATGCTGCCCACCAGATAGGTTCACAACTTATGAACCTGACCTTTACCTTTGGCGACGGTCTGAGTGTCGCCTCCACCTCATTAGTAGGACAGAATATTGGAAAGAAACGACCGGATCTTTCCATCACCTACGGGAAAATATGTCAGCGACTCGCTTTCTTAGCTTCCTGCTGCATGTTCATTATCATAATGCTACTACGAAAACAGTTTGTGGTACTGTTCAGTGATGAGCCATATATCTTAAACATTTCTCTTAACATCACCCTCATCATTGCCTTTTTGCAGTTTGTACAGACCTCTCAGGTGGTTATGGCAGGAGGCCTTCGAGGTGCGGGTGACACTAAGTTTGTCGCCTCTACTATGCTGCTAACGGTCGGAATACTCCGACCGGGGGTTGCCTATCTGATGATAAAGGTAGCAAATATCGGCGTCTACGGTGCCTGGGTAAGTACTGGCTTTGATATGACACTCAGAATGTGCTTATTGATGCGTCGATTTACTTCAGGAAGATGGATTGAGAATGCGATGCAGCGATTTTCTACTAGCCTTGCTG
>WRIP01000190.1 GCA_009782665.1 Oscillospiraceae bacterium | reverse complement strand
ATATAAGCGTTGTGATGAACTCTCGGGAGGGCAGAAACAGCGTGTAGGTATTGCCCGTTCGCTCATGCAACAACCAAGACTCATTCTATGTGATGAACCCATTGCATCCCTTGATCCCTCTTCATCCAAGATAATTATGGATCACCTGAGCAGCATAAATAAGACGATGAACATTACCTGTATCTTTAATCTCCACCAGGTTGATGTTGCGATGAAGTATTCAAAACGTATTATTGGAATCACATCGGGACAGATAGTATATGACGGTTCTCCGGAGAATCTCAGTAAGTCGAAAATACATGAGATTTATCAATCAAATGAAGGCGAGTTGATTATTGATGTCGGATAAAGATAAATCTCAGTTACAGCGACCCACCGATCAGATCTCTGTGTTTGTCAAAAGAAAAAGAACCCTTACATTGGTTCTGCTCGGTATTGCAACCATATTTACTATTTCGGTTATGGTTACCGACTACAGCATCATCGACGGCTTCGATTCGATACCAAAAGCCATCGCATGGATGATAAAAAACTTCATACCCGACCAAAAGGCTTTCTCGAGGTTTCCAAATATCCTCTCAAAACTTATTGAAACTGCATTAGTCTCGGTAGCGGTTACCGTAACTGCCGCTATCTGTGCTTTTTTCTTCAGTCTTTTGGGTACTAAAACCACGAAAATAAACCCATGGATAGGTCGAGTCGTCCGAATCATTGCGGCGTTTTTCCGAAACGTACCGGATGTGGTTTGGGCTATTCTGCTGTTGTTCACCTTTGGGCAGAACATCCTGACCGGTTTTTTCGCACTCTTCTTCTATTCCTTCGGTTCACTGACTAGAACATTCATCGAGACAATAGATGAGGTCAGTGCTGCTTGTGTCGAGGCACTGCATGCAACCGGAGCCACCTACCTGCAGATAGTCTTTCAAGGGATCATACCCTCATCACTCCCACAGATAGTATCATGGGTCCTATATATGATAGAAACGAACATTCGATCATCAACCCTTATCGGGGTGCTCACAGCGACCGGTATTGGAGCACTGTTCGATATGTACTACAAGCGAATGGATTTCGGTTCAGCCGGTCTTGTGGTACTTCTAATTGTAATCTCGATTATCGCTATCGAGGCTGCATCAAACAAAATCAGAAAGGTAATTATGTAATGAGTAACCTCATTCCTGCATACGAAGGGGTATTGCAGTCAGACAGTATGCTGACCCAAAAGACATCGACTAGCATCTCTTTGGAGCTTCAACGTTTCATGAAAAAGACCCACAACGGTAAGATTAAGACTACCGCAAGGAGTAAAAGCGGAACGGTTATCAAACTGACCATTGTGGTATTAGTAGCACTTACGGTATATGGGTTTCTGACCTTTGACTATAAGAATATTGATCTGGCAGCTGCGGTCAGTGGAACCTTCAATAACATTAAGGTTTTATTCGGACAACCACATCTGAAGTACAACAGTATGTTTGGAGCATTGAAAGCATTACTCATGACCTTTTGTCTGGGTGTACTCGCCACATTCTTCGGTGCCATTATCGGATTCTTCGGTGCTTTGCTCTGTGCTAAGAATATCGCTAAACCTGCCATTGCCGGTGTGGTAAAAAGCATGGTCGCCTTTATCAGAGCGGTTCCCTCCATACTTTGGGTACTCATCTTCACGGTCGCGGCGGGACTTGGAAGTGTTGCAGCGGTGATCGGTCTAACCTTCCACAGTGCCGGTTATCTCATCAAAGCATACTCCGAATCAATTGAAGAGATAGATAGTGGTACCATCGAAGCGTTGAAGGCAGGTGGTGCCAGTTACTGGCAGATAATCATCCAAGCAGTACTCCCCTCCTCCATCAGCTATATGGTTGCCTGGACCTTTCTGAGATTTGAAATTAATTTCACCAACGCAATCGCAGTAGGCGCGGCTGCCGGAGCTGGTGGAATCGGGTTCGATCTCTTTATGGCTGGCAACTTCTACTTTGATCTCAGGGAGTTAGGTTCCATCACATATATCGTTATCGCTGCAGTCATACTACTCGAGTTAGTTGCCACCAAGGTAAAAGAAAGAGTCAAATAGTTTGATTACACAAAATACGAAGATATATTTACTTCAAGAGCTAACTCCCAATCCATCGGGTGTTGTAACTCAATCAATTAGTGCATTCTCGATGGAAAGCGAAACGATAGGGGTAAACATCAATAAATGAGTGCGTATCTGCAACAGACACTAGACGATTTCAGTTCACTTGAGATACTTCGTTACCATAGACCTCTTTTAGTCTGTGAAAACTGGTTTGATTGGTCGAGTACAGAGCAACCGATTGAGGTTGTGCGTTTTTCAAGTTTTACATCCAACCCCTGTCATGAAGATGCAATGAAAGGTGTAAGTGTTTTAAGAGAAAATCAATGTGATGTTATCGTTGCGATAGGCGGAGGCAGCACTATAGATACCGCAAAAGCAATTAAATACTACAGTGATTTAGATCTGCCTTTAGTTGCAGTTCCCACGACTGCCGGTACAGGCAGTGAAGCCACACACTTCGCGGTTATCTACCATAACGGAATAAAGCTGTCGCTTGCTGACGATAGACTGTTGCCTAATTATGTCATACTTAATGCAAGATTACTTAATACGTTGCCTCTATATCAACGAAAATGCACCATGTTGGACGCACTGTGTCAGGCAATTGAGTCATGGTGGTCAAAGAAATCCAACGAACAGAGTAAAGCCTACTCCAAAGCAGCAATATCACTCATATTACGCTACTATAAAGATTATCTCTGTAACAAAGAGGAAGGCAATATAAATATGCTAAGAGCAGCCAACCTTGCAGGCAAAGCCATAAACATCACCACAACCACCGCACCACATGCGATGAGCTATATGCTAAGCACCCTCTATTTGATTCCGCACGGACATGCAGTTGCCATATGTCTACCAGAGGTATGGCGTGAGATGGGAGGGTTCGATGAGATAGCTGTTATGCTCGGAGCCTCCGACTATATCGATGCGACAGCGTGGTTTGAATCGCTGTTAACCGATCTTGACGTATTACCTCCGAAGGGAGCTACATTGGAACAGATTGAAAGGTTGACTGAATCGGTTAACCTACAAAGACTCGGCAATAATCCGATAGAGTTCGACCGAGCAACGATTAAGCGGATATATATGAGGATTCTAGCGCCAAATCTCGGCAGCTAAAAAACAGAAACATTCGGAGGAATAAAAATGGCAGAACAGATTAAAGCAGTTGTTTTCGACTGGGCAGGAACCACAATAGATTACGGTTGTTTTGCACCGGTCAAAGGTTTTATAG